>JAFEBQ010000023.1 GCA_018242585.1 Planctomycetota bacterium | reverse complement strand
GGCGGCGGCGCGTTCAGCGGCAAGGACCCGACCAAGGTCGACCGCAGCGCGGCCTACATGGCCCGGCACATCGCCAAGAACATCGTGGCGGCCGAGTTGGCCGATCGCTGTGAAGTGCAGTTGGCCTACGCGATTGGCGTGTCGGACCCGGTTAGCGTGTACGTCGACACCGAAGGGACCGGCAAGATCGACGACGCGCGGATTTGCGAACTGGTCAAGGATCTGTTCCCGCTGTCGCCGGGCAAGATCATCCAGTACCTCGACCTGCGGCGGCCGATTTACCGCGTGACGGCGGCGGGGGGCCACTTTGGTCGCTCGGGCCCGACCTTCACATGGGAAAACACCAAGCGCGCGGCCGAGCTGGCCGAAGCCGCCGGAGTGACCGCGGCCGCCGGCTAGACCGTTGTGCGAACTGTGCCACGTGCCCTAACATCAAAGCCCTCGGCGCATTACCAGCGCCGAGGGCTTTTTTATTTCTCTGAGGTTCCTCATGACGGATGGCAACGCGGCGCGTAGGTTGATAGTCGGCTACGCGCCGTTGGGTTCGCTGGCCAAGCCACTGTGCAGCGTGAGGATTTTGAGCGCCGCTTGGCTAGTCACACCGGCGCTGTGGGCGCTGGCCTTTTTGTTCGCCTGGCGTCGTGTGGCCGGCGCGGTGACCACGCCGCTGGCGGGCTTGGCATACCTGACCATCGCCATGCTGGTGATCTGCGCGGCTTCGGCGGCGCGTCGGATTGTGGCGGGCTTTACGGCCCCGGCCGCTTCGCGCTGGCGGGCGATTTGGCGGCGGGAGCAAGCCACGCTCGGCGCGGCGGCGCTGTTGTTGGCTCTTTGGATGCGCGGCACTCCCTGGTGGAGTATTGCCCTGGCATTCACGGCGTTGCTGGCTGATCGCCTTTGGAATCGGCGGCCCTGGCCTGCCGCAAGAGCGGGCTTACCCATGAGCGAACGGACGGTTGGCGGTCGCGCTATCGACGTCGTGACGGTCGAAGCCAGCGATTGGTCGCAGCAACTGCGGCGTTATCGCTCGGCCGCGGGCGAGGACACACTTAGCGCGCAGCTGCGAGTGACGGCCGCCGCCGGCCAGCGTCACCTCTCCGCCCATGTGGCGTTCTGCCCCCCGTTTGCGCGCGTGCCGTGTGCGGAAGTACACGTGACGCGCGGCACCGGCGTGCAAGTGAAGGTGGGGCAGTTGTTGCCGCACGGCGCGCGGCTAGACTTGAAGCTCACCGAGCCGGGCCCCGCGACGATCGAGCTGTCGCTGCTCGTGACCGCTCTCGACCAACCTCCGCAGGACTAATCCCCCGATGGCACGCTGGCCCCGCAATTCCTGGACATCGGCGCTGACGTACGGGCTGATGTTCTTGCTGTTCCCGGTGCTCTGCTGGCTGGCGTACGTCTGGGTCCGCGGCGGGTGAGGGCAAATCGTTGGTTGAGCCCTGTGCAAGATTCAAGCGCAGCCAACTTCATGTGGGGGAGTAAAGACGCAATCGGTAGGTCGTGCCGCGTTGGCGTCTTTACTCCCCCACCCCGCAACGCCCCCACTCCCCCACGACTCGTGCTACTCGAGAATACTGAGACGTCAAACGATCGAGAGGCGGCTCACTTCACGTATTCGTACCGCGGGTTCGACACGCTGAAGTCTTCGTCTCCCAAGGGCGCGCCAAGCTGCAGGTTCTCGAACGCGCACGCCTCGTCGAGCGGCGGCGAGCCGGCGCCTTTGGCGAAGCCATACACCTCGAGAGCCACGGGCAGCGCTCGCTGCCGATCGATGTAAATCTCGGCGCGATGAAAATCCTGCCCGGCGATCGGCTCGGCGTGCTCGAACGAATAGCGGTCACAAGCCACGCCCGCCATGCTGACGTTCTCGTTCAACGTGACTTTGCTGCCCGAGCCGCTCTGCAATTGATCGTTGACAAAGTCGAGCAGCCGGCGATTGAAAGCCCACGGCCCGCTGGTGTTGATCGGCCGCTTGCTCCCTTCGGCGGCGCGCGGGCCATGAGGATCAACTTTCACCAGCGGCACGAACTTCCGCTTCCAGCCGCCAGGGTGTACCAAGATCAACCCGTCGTTGACGTTTTGCTGCCAGATCGCCTCGCGCCCCTCGTCGGGCTCCTGCCAGCGCATGTAGACCGCCATCGGTTCGCGGCGGACCTTCATGAACATCACGTTCTGCTCTTCCAGTTGCCCGGCGAGACGTTCGCGCTTGCGATAGGTAGCCGTGGCCGTCGGGTGCGCGGCAAGCTGCCGCTCGGCTTGCTGCAACTGGGCCAGGCAGCGCTGCAGGTTCGCTTGTCGATCGATGGCCGCCACCGACGGGGGCGAGAACAGCGTGCTGGGCAGCGCGACTGGGGTCGGTTTCAGGTCGGCGGCGGCCTGGGGCTGGAGGAGCGGCGACGTCTCGGCCACCGTCGTCACCGGGGCCCGATCGGCCGTCGAGCAACTGCACAACACGCCCCCCAGCAGCAGCCCGGCGAAGACCACGCCCCCGTTGGCCAGATCGGCCAACAGACGACGCTGCCGAGCGGGGCGGACGCTGGGGCCGGGCGTGCTGAGGCGTAACGTCATGCGATTCCACTGGTTAGCGTCGGCGGCGGCAATGAACGTGCGGCCTGCTAGCGGCGGCCCCGAGCTGGGCGCGCGGCAAATCGCACCGAATAGAAATCGACCGTCAGCCCGGGGGGAGTTGAATCTGCCGGCCGGCGTCAAAGTTTGCCGAGTTTGCCAAGTGGGGCGATCAAGACCAACCACGACGCCGGAGAGAGGGGAATTGAATCGCAGAGAGAGCAAGGAAGAGCATTCGACCACGACGACACGACGGTCACGACGCCGGAACTGCGGCAGCAGTTTGAACCGCCAAGACGCTAAGGCAGGATTCACCACAGAGACACAGAGGACACGGAGAAAAACACGGAGAAGGCGATAATGACCAAGCACCAATGACCAATGTCCAAAGAAAAACTCTTGGTCATTGGGATTTGGTCATTGCGGCTTTTCTCTGTGACCTCTGTGTCTCTGTGGTGCAAATCTGTCTGCGTGCCGCGTTACGCAGGGGGCAATGCTGATCCTTGCCGGTCGATGCCGTCATTCCCGCGCAGGCGGGAATCTAGTAGTGGCGGTTGGCGTCTAGATACCCGCCTGCGCGGGAATGACGCTCGGCAATCGAATGCCGCTGACAGATCGGCTTGCAGCGTCACCGGATGTCGACGGGTACCACGGAGCACGGACGCGACCGCATCGCCGGGCGCGTCATGTCGAACCAGTCCCGCGCCATTCCGCTCTATTTCGCCGTTCGAGAGCGGGGAACTCGCCAATAAACATCGAGCAGCTTTTTAATCTTCGTGTAGTCCGCGCCGGCTCCGCGGTAGACCTTGAGCGCGTAGCCGGAGCCCGGCCCGTCTCCGTGATCGGCGTCACCTGCAAAGGGTCCACGAAAGAAATCAGGCAGCGCCACTGCCGACCCACCGGAGCCGTCATTGGTGATGGTGCCGGCAAGTTGCACCAGCGGGACCAACGACGTTTGCAGCTCTCGTGACCCGCCCCCCACAAGAATTGCCGACTCCCCCGTGCCGCCATTGATCGTATTCTTGTCGATCACGACGCGCAGCGCCTGTTGGTTCTTGAAGGTCTGGTAGAGTCGAATCCCCGCGCCGTTTTGCACGGACCAGACGATGTTGTTGCGCAGCACCGCGTTGCCGTGGCCGAGCCCGATTCCGGCGACACTGTGCTCTACCTTCTTCACGTCCCAGACCAAATTGTTTTCGATGAGATAGTTGCCGTTCCCGGCCGGTACGCCTTCGATGGCCACGGTAATGGCGGCATTGTAGTGGTGATGGGTGTTGAAGATGCAGTTGCCGCGGACGATTAAATCGTGAGTGCCCGGCTTCAGCTCGACCCCCTCGGCCGAGATGTCGTGGAGAATGTTTCCTTCCAGCAGCACATCATGCGTATCGTCGCCCAGAAACGCGCCCGTGCCGATATAGATACCTTCGCCATACTCCTCTTTGTCCTTGCCCGTGCCGTTGACCTTGTTGCCCAACAATTGCACATGATGCGAAGCCGGGCCGGTAAACTGCTTGGTGTCATCGTAGGTGTGCTTGCGTCCGACGTGTAACGCCTCTTGGCCGAGTTGTTCCAGTTGATTTCCACGGATGACGCAATTCGACACACTCCAGCAATCGATTCCCTTTTGCGATTCGGTGACGCGGAGGTTTCGCACCTCAACATATTCACACGACTCGACGATGATACCGACGCCCGCATCACGTCGACCTGACGAAAACGTCGCTTCTCGTTCCTTGCCAGGAACCGATTGGAACACGATCGGCTGGTCGCGAGTCCCCCGCTTGTCGACGATTTGTAACGGTGGATAAGTGCCGGCATCGAAGCAAACCACATCTCCTGGGCCAGCTTTCAGGACGGCTGCGAGTGGCGACTTGAGCGCCTGCTCGGGCGAAGCGCCCGAGTTTTGGTCGTTGCCCGTGGGCGAAACAAAAATGGTCCCACCTGCCGCGGAGCGTAATTGCGAGGCCCATTCGACGGGCGAGGCTGCCGATAGTTGTCCGCACAACACCGACCAAACGACCACACCGAGCGCCTGACGGAACGAATCGCATGGACGGCCGAAGGTGTGCATGGTGATCCGATGAACGAGCAGAGGTTGTCTTGGCTTTTCCGCATCCCGTTGAATAAGACTCGCCAACTTGTCTTCAAATGCGCCGCAGATTGCTGTTAACAGCGCCAACCCCCGTGACCCCGACGCTTGGGTCGATGTCACCGAGGTGATCATTCAAGACTACGTTGGCGACTGATGGCTAAGGTCGCTGCAGTGTTGACCAGCCAAAGTAGCGGTCGTTTTCGTCGGTTGCCGAGTAGTCGAGCCTGAGTTGGCCGTGGCTGACCCAGCCAGCCACCAGGTACGCGCGCTTGCCTGATGTGCCACGCAGGTAAAAGCGGGTACTGCCCAGTCGTTCGCCCGTCACCGGTACGTCGGACCAAACACCACGCAACTGCCCCGCGCTTTCTTTCAGTTCCAGCGATTCCGGGCCGCTGCTCGACCGACTGTTTTCGTAAACGCCAGCCCAAGTCCCGGCAAACTCAGCGCTTGCGTTGCGCGGAACGGCCGCAACGTCGCCGTCACGCAGGTAGCTGGCCCAGCCGTAATAATTGCCGTGCTCGCCCTGGGTGCGGTGGGCACAGTAGTCGAACGACAACTGACCATCGGCAACGTGGCCGGCGGCTCGATAAAGCCGGTTCGCAGTCCGGGCCTCGAAAAAGAACGCCTCCTTGCCAATCCGTTCGCCACTTAACTTGACGTTCCCCGACCACGTGCCATGCAGCGTATCGCCCTGGTCTTGCCGAAAGACCACCGTTTCGGTGTTGCTTTCGCCGAGATCGTTCGCAAACCGCCCCGTCCAGTCGCCCGCCAACGATGGACGCAGTCGGCTGGGACCGAACCACTCGTCGGGAACAGGCGTTTCGTCGTCAAAACGACAGCGATGCAGCGATTCCCAACGCTCGACCACCTTGGCTCCACGCCACTTGTCGTTGCTGTCTTGTACGTTGACCAGCGTGCCGACGGGCTGATTCTGAAAATGAAACGGACGCAGCGAATCGGCCGTCACCCAATCGTCATGCGTAGTCTTGGTATCGCGCGTGAAATGGATTTTGAACCGGTCCTGTTTCGATTCCAGAATCTCGGCCTTGGCCCAGCCATCGCCCGATTTGGCTTCCAGCAGTTCGCCGGCGCGCGGACCTTTTTGCGATGCCGATTCGGCAAACCGCAACTGAGGATCAAAACTGCCGGTCGTCGTGAAGCACGGCTTGCCTTCGGCGGCAAAGGCCATGTAACGGGCGGTGTAACGGGCCAGTTCGTCGAGCGTGATCTGGTGGTCACGATCCAGGTCGACCACCGGATCGCCGGCCAAGCCACGATTCAGGCATTGAATGAATCGCCAACCACTCCGGGCAACCTGGTGGTCGTAAGTCGAGCTCAGGCAGGCATAGCCGATGCGGGTTGGTCGCTTCACGGCAAGATCGATAATCCCGCCGGAGTAACAGCAATCGGTCGAGAGGATGGCGTGGGCGCCTTGGAACTCGCGTTCGATCGTGTCGAACGCCCAACTGAACGGCAGCTTGCCGTCGTAGGTGTAAAACGAGTACTTGTTCTGCTCGGCGTTATAGCCGCCGTGACTGCTGAACAGAAAAAAGAGCAGCTCCCCAGGATGGCTCTTCTTGAGGAACGATTGGAATTCGCGCTCGATGTTGGCGGTGGTGGCCGAGCTGTCTTTCAAAAGCAGTATTTGGCTGGCCGGAACACCACGCTGCTCAAAGATTTCCGCCAGCCGATTGTCCAACCGGTCGCTCTTGGTAAACGAATGCAATCGTCCGTTCTGAAATTCTGCCAACGCGACGATAAACACGCGGGTCTTGGCGGGCACCCAGGCGCTGTGGCCGTCTGCCTGTAATGCGTTGACCGAGCCCGCGACGATTAAGGATGCGAGCATTGCCGGCACCACGAAAGGCACGCGCCGCGCGAAATGTGTCTGTCGAAAACTGTTCATGCCAGTACCGTGATGCGCCTATTCAAATCACAGTTGCGCAGTCTACCACGAGCATCAAGAGGGCTGGAATCAGGCAGAGGAACAAAAGCAAACATCTCGAGTCGACACGCCGACGCGACATCAGCCTACCCGGCGCGTTTGCTGCCTGGGTCGATGTCACCGGCAGCTGTTAACCTTATAGTCCGGTCTCGCCTGCTACCGGTGCTCTTCCTCTAACTCCATGACCAGCTCGACCACGTCCAGGGAGTCCAGTTCCAACTCTCGGAGACGGCTGGCTCGTAGCGAGTCGGGGTTAACACCAAGTCTGGCTGCAATCAAATCGAGCAACCCGGATGTATTCGGATCGAAGAACAGCGTTTCCTTGCTGCCGGAAATGAACCAAAGCAAGCTCCCGCACGCAGGGCACGGCGCGTCGCCGAAGGGCAATGACGGCTCAATTTGGAACGCCTGACCGCAAACTGGACAGCGGTTCGGAGTACCCTCAGGTGTCCGCGACGAGATTGTCACTGTCCGCACCCTTCGAGCGACCGCACAGATGTTTGAATGACTTGGTAGGTCAATTTATCACGCCGCTACAGGGCACGCGACACAATCCGAAGCAGCGGCAGCTACTCCATCGGGAACACGCTTGGGTCGATGTCACCTAGGCCGTAATCACGCGATTCGGTAATGTCCTAAATCTGCGCTGGTAACTTAGGGGCCGGGATAAGAATCAGGGCCAGGAGCCTGGAAGCCGTAGCTATCGCCGTCGCTTCGCTTGCCGCGCTGCCGCTTGCTAATCAGCACATAGGCTGCTGCAAAGATACCAACCAGCACAGTCAATGAGATGATGGTCGCCATGCCTGCCATTTTAGCCGCCCATCACGGCCGCGAACAGCTCGTCGAACGACCAAACATGGTCGGTCAGCCCGGCCATCATCGTAGCGGTCGGCCGCTTCTTGCCGCTTGGGTCGATGTCACCCAGGTAAGTTCGCTCTAGTTTTTGACAAACTCGAACGAATCCGAAATCACGCGCAAATCCCGATCAATCTTCGCGGCATCTTCTTCGGGCACAAACTCGACTACAACCACCCAGGTACGCCCCTGGTGAATGGTGACCACTCGCGCAGATGCTTCCACTTGGAGCATCTTCCCCTCTAGTGCAATTCCGTTCCCTTCATGCTTACCCCAATGATTCAGTGGAGTGATCACTGCCCCCGGCATTTTCGACTTGTATTCCTCAACAATGCCACTCGCACATTCTTCAGCACCAGCCTCGTTACTGGTGACATAGAACATCGCGAATCCACCATCAGACGAATCTGAGGTTGTTCTTCCGTACAGTCCAGCGACCAACCCAGTTGTAATGCGGGAATCCTTGCCGCCGCCATACTCACCTGATTTGGAAGGATTTGTGACAACCACAACCATTCCGTATGATAGCACCACGAATGTTTTTAAGGCTCCGGAGGATTCTTCAACTGGCACCATAACCGGTCCAGTTGAAAGCAGGGCGATTACCCCAAACGAGCTAATGAGCATGATAGGAGAAGCAGCGGCCAAGACGATGGGGCCTATGGTTGCCGATGAATTTCCAAGTTTGGCCCCAGTTGTTCCGTCCGGCCCCACTTCGCCAATCGGAACAGGGCCTGGAAGTACAGCCACTTGGAAGTACTCAATTGATATCAACGCTAAGGTTAATGTAAATAACCCTGTGCAAAGCATTATTGAAGTGAGAACGATCTTCATTCGAGTCGGCCGTAATTTCTGAAAACCGATCTAAGGAGCGGATGCATGACAGGCAGTAACGGCATTTTCTTGCACCTCAACCTAGTTCGGCGCTGCACATCTGGGCTTACTTGGCTACTTCTTCTAGTGCTACTTGCTCATGCAGGCTGGATGCATATGAAACTCTGCGAACAGTCGTCATCTATGACATTTCATGATAGCACTACCGGAGTTAGTGCAATTATTGATGGCAATGGGTTGCGCATTATGGGTTCTGATGGCGTGATGCTGTCTGAGTTGGTTGCCAGGGCTGATTCTAAATCTTCAAGTTTTGGTGTATCGCTGTCACTTTGTGCGAGTGGCGCGCGACCGATGATTGGTATGGCCGTCGCGTCGGATGGAAGTGCGTTGACTTACGTTAATGGTGATGATGGCACGAGATTAGTAGCCCTCGGCAGGCCGAAAAATGAACAAGCTTTATTTACTTTGGCAAGGACCGATGGACAGAAGGTCATACATGCGCGTATTGGTCCAGACGGTAGCGGGCTAATCGCAGCCGGAAAGTCTCAAACCGGCCCCAAAGCCATGCTGGTCGGTGGAGGGATTTGCTGTACTAATAAAGATGAGAAAGTCGTCGTCGCCATTTCAGCAAGCGAGTTTGATGGAGGTGCAATTTCTGTTTCTAACAAAAATGCAAAAAGAGTGGTTACTATTGAAGATTTAGAGAGTGGAGGTGGTGTTATACAGCTGAGGAATGTTGAAGGCGCTGATCGCGTTTCAGTTTCAGGTCTCCGCGATAGTGGAGATGTATCAATCAAACGAGACAAAGAACCTGATATGCATTTTCCACCATGATGATTTATGAGATCATTGTCCTTTCCAAAAACCTGTGCTTCCCGAAAACTTCATCTGAGAAGCTGGGCAAGGCCCGTGCTGGGGGTGACTTTGACTGGTGAGGTGCAAGCGACAAGAAATCTTGGAAGGAGCCGTGAGAAAGTGCGTGAAGCTGCGCCATTTCCAGGCCCCAGCGCGCGGAACCGGCGCATGATGAATTACGTGGCCAATTATTTCGACGGCATTGGCCGGCTTACCGTCACGGCCAACTACGGTGTTAATTTCAATTCGTCGTTCACGCGGCCCGACACCTACCCGAACGGCCGGCAGATTGGGTTCGGCTACGACTACGGCGACGATGACGCCTTGTCGCGCGTGACCATGATTCTGGAATCGGGCGGCGGGACGCAGGATGCCGTCTACACCTACCTGGGGTTGGGAACGATCGTCGCGTCCACGTCGCCGCAACCCAACCTGACCTGGACCTTGATTCAGGGGAGTGGTGTCAATCGTTACTCGGGCCTCGACAACTTCGATCGAGTGGCCGATTGCCTGTGGCGGCAAGGCACGTCGCCGACCACCGTGGAGGACGTTCAGTACGCCTACAATCGCGTTGGCAGCCGGACGAGCCGAATCGAGGCGTTAGCCTCGGGCAACAGCGAGAATTATTCGTATGACCATTTGCAGCGCCTGAGTTCGATGGCGCGTGGCGACACCGGGAGCACGATCGGAAACGTCAGCTTCGCGCAGTCCTGGCAGTTGGACGCCACGGGCAACTGGACCGATTTCCAGCAACTGGACGTGGCCACGCCGGCCGGCAACCTGAGCCAGCAGCGGACATCGAACCAAGTCAACGAAATCGAATCGATTTCCCAGCAGTACGGCACCGGTTACGCCCAGCCCCTGTACGACGCGGCCGGGAACATGACCTACATCCCGCTCCCAAACAACCCCGGAACCATCTGGTTCGGCTTATACGACGCCTGGAATCGGTTGACCGGCTTGAATTCCGTCGGCGGGGGAACGTACGCCTACGACGGCTTGAACCGGCGGATTTACGAGCACATCGACTCCGTGACGCGCCACGTCTACTTCTCGACGCAGTGGCAGGCCCTGGAAACCCGGCTCACCGCGACGACCGCCGCGCCCGAGCAGCAGTTCGTCTGGGGCCTGCGGTACATCGACAACCTGATCTTGCGCGACCGCTCGGTCAGCCACACGCTCGATGAACGGTTGTACGCCATTCAAGACGCCAACTGGAACGTGACCGCCATCGTCGACACGAGCGGCGCGGTCAAGGAACGCTATCGCTACACGCCCTACGGCTCGCCTACGTTCCTCGATGCCTCGTTCACGCCGATCACCCTCGGCGGCAGCTATGGCTGGAATGTGCTGTACGCCGGCTACCGCTGGGACAGCGACGGCGGGCTGTACTACGTGCGGTTCCGGTATCTGAACTCGGCGTTGGGCTGCTGGTTGACGCGGGATCCGTTTGGATACCATTCTGGTTCTCCCAATCTCGTCGAGTACGTTTATGACTCACCCGTTGCGAGAACTGATCCCTTTGGTTTGCAGCCATCATTTGCGATCGTGCCTCCGATGGAAGTAACTTTTGATCCTGAGACAAGTTACCCAATTCTATTGCCGAAGGTACAGCCAACAAAGCCACCTTCTGGGCGTGATATGTTGATACGGAAACCCGGCAACAATCCTTTTCCTGAAAAAATGAGAACAATGCCAGGTTATGCGCCGCTAGGCGACGATGGACTTCCAGCTATGCCTGGTTGCTTTAAAGATGGCGCAAAGTGGAATGATGTCATGGCCAACACAAAGGCTTTTGCTGAGCTTGCGCAATATGACTACCAGCAGAAGGGCCGATTTGCACAACCGGGAGAAGTTGGAACCGCTGGATCACTAGGAAGGCGACCTCAGGAAGAGCGTGACCTTCGGGAAAGACGACCACGCTTGTTAGATCAACTCTATGAAGAGACGGTACAAGCATATAAAGATTCCGGACTCACTGAGGAAGAAAAGTGTTGCTTAAAGGGCCAACAGTGAGCAAATCGACATACAGGTTTGCAGTCTATGCTGCAATTCTTTGTATCACGGTGGCCATTCCGTTACTTTTCATCGCAAAGACTGTCTATGAAGATCGTTGGATCGCGAGGCAAGTCCTGTCAGAACTACTAGCGCAAGGCGCAATTGTATATGATGATAACGATTCACTAGTTGATTCAGCTTTCGGGAATGAAAGTTGGCATTCGCTCCCTCGCCGGATAAAAAAGGTTAACATTAGCGCTAGCCCCTTTGAGCAAAGCCGTTTTCGCACTCTAAATGGTATTTCTCATTTATCCACGATTGAAGAACTAGTGTTGTCATATGCGGCTTTGGATTCCACTTCCTTGGCGCAGATTGCATTGATGCCGAATTTGCAACGACTAATTCTTGCAAATGCAATCTTTCTCGACTCATTGGTCGACGACGCGTTGGGGTCGAGCCTTCGACAAATTGATTTGACAGGTATCCAGCTTACACCTCAGACAATACGGCTTATTGTTGAACGCTGCCCAAAGTTAGAGGCACTGGATTTGGGAAATGCTACATTTTCCAATTCAGAGCTCGCTCGTCTAAAGACCTTGCCACGCTTGCGCAGTCTTTCATTGAGCCATACCAATTCTGATGAGAATGCGGTGGCTGAATTAAGGGCATGCAAACAACTTTACACGTTGAGATTAGATGGCAATCCGTTATCAGACGGCATTGTAGAAATGCTTGTAACATTACCATCCTTGCAGGAGCTTAATCTGGCTGGCACGATGGTAACGGATGTCGGTGTGATTAAACTTGCACCGCATGGTCTGAAAAGCCTAGATGTGACAGGCACGGACATCACAAACAAGTCGGCCATCGCGTTAGCAAGATACCCAACGCTCAAGGTATTGAGGCTTGGCGCGACGCGGATAGATGATGATTCCGTAGAATCTCTAAGCATGCTTCGGGGTCTAAATACATTAAGCATTTGGAAAACTAGAATATCGCAAAATGGAGTTAATCGTATTCGCAGATCACTCGTCGATTGCAAAGTTGTCTCTGATTTCGATGTTCCATCTCGTCCTGACTTAACCTGCCTTTTCCGAGAATCCCATCCCCGACGACGCGGACGGCAACGATCAAACGACCCAGACGTTCAATCGTCAATATCGACTTCTATTAGAGGCATTACCCCAGGAACTGCAATCAGCCCTTTCCGCATTGGGTAGTTGAATCGGACGCCATGCCCCTCAAACGGAATCGCGCCGAGATTATCGCTGGAATGGCCACACCCAAGCCATAAGAACATTGCGAGCAAATGCAAACTTCGATATTGGTACGTCGCCACGATTGTTATCCCGTTTTGCTTGACGGTACGCGGAGCCGCTTGGGTCGATGTCACCGCAGTGCTGAACTACGGGTCTCGCGTGAACGGGCGAAGCCAAGAATAACAGTCACGGGGCCTAAGACGTTTATTTGTTTGGCCAAATGGCTAGAGCACTCAACCCGACGATAAATGCCAGTAACGAAGTGCCGAACACGGGATCGGCGTATTCAAAAAAATAGTCTGTGCCAAGACCTCTGAGAACCCAAGGGACGGCACCGTACTGCAAGCAACATACAAGTGAGAACCAGAATTTAGGTCGACGCCTGCGCTCGGTCGAAACGCACATGGCAATACCAACAGCGACGGTGGCGGCGATAGAAACCACTAACGTCAAGAATACGTAGCAACCTGCCCCAACCGGCGCGTACTGTGCGAAGAAGGGTGTCATTCATTTCTTTCTAGATGCCGGCCCATGAGCTGCCGTTACAGGCTATGGCTGCCATACCGTTTACCGCACGGGGAAATGGCAATTAACAGGCCGCCCTTCCAATGGCTCTCCGCTGCTTTGGTCGATGTCACCTGCGCGAGCTATTTCGCATTCCATGAAGTGAAGGTCAAGCCGCCGATCTTTGCGACATCAATTGAATCGCCCAAGGTGCTCACAAGATCAAGGCACTCTTTCAATGTGGCGGTCTTCACGAATGAACCAGTTCGGGATGGTACAGGCACGTCAACGTGAATCGTTTTGTCGTCATTGACCATGAACTGAAGGGTCATATCGTTGCGGTCGATAAGCCCGACAAAATTGCGAGGCATGTGCAAGACGCAATCCATGCTGTGCAGAATCTCGGCTTTGGTTGCGGCTCGCGCGTCTTTCGATTCAAGGGTTTTGTCTTCGACGTAATCAACGAAGAATAACTTGAATGGCGCATGCGAAGCTGGTGCCTGATGGCTGTGGCCATCGCCCTTAGCACAACCAAAAAGTGAGCCAAATATACCCATGAGCAAGCACGTCACCAGTCGGCGCATTTTAAGAGAACCTAGCGAATGGTTTGGCTTGGACAGTAAATCAGTATTACCGATAGCGTTGGTGATTCAACAGTTCAGCCCCACCGCCTTCGACGCTTGGGTCGATGTCACCCGACGGGAATTAACTTGCAGAGGCGCGACATACCCAAGCGAGTTACGGTCACGCTAAATTCGTCGAAAACTTGCGGCCCAGGGTCGCCGGACGGTTCGGACGCCTGGGCTCGTTCGCGCCGGCCTGGCTCAGCTTACCCCTCGCCAGCGACGATTGCCAACGAGTGGCGGCCAGCTTTCGATAGTGGCTCAATTGGCAATGTTGCGCACCAGCTAAGGGCTGAAGACTCACTGCTGCTGGACAAGCCCGCAGTGGCACCCGATGTTTCTTTTCCGTAGCCCAGGCGTTCACGCCTGGGACCGCAGGGCGCTATACATTGACGGGGAGCCCCGTTCACGGGGCTTTTCCAATCGCTTCGAACTGCGGTCGATGTGTGCGTCAGAAGGGCGAAAAGCCCGGTGAACCGGGCTACGAAAGAAACTCTGTGGCGGCCGCGAACCCAGGCGTGAACGCCTGGGCTACCGAAAAGTCGTCGTCGGTCCAGTGATCCGGACGTTGCTCTTGCCAACCTCTCGCGGGCAATCGCCCGCAAGCGGCGCTGATCGAGCGCTGGCCCACGAGTTGGTTGACCCGTAGGAGCGCGGCGCTCGGGGCCTCTTGTTGCTCCGCAACCCCGATTGACGAGCAATCGGGGCTACCCATGCCGGGAGCGTCGTCGTACATCGCCCCCGAAAACGACAAGAGCCACGAGTGAGCGAATCACTCGTGGCTCCGACGTGTGATGATGGTGACGCACTCGGCGCGACGGTCTGGGCCGCGCCTCGCCGTTGTGGTTACGGTACCGCCGTCCCCTTCTTTTGCCCCACGACACTGGCCGGGGCGGGGAACTTGAGCGCCTTCACGTAGTCGAGCGAGATGTTGAGCACTTCGTTGAAGTAATAGTTCCGCTCGACCACTTTGCGGTGCGGATTGTCGACTTCGTCCAGTTCCTTCTCGGCGGCCGCTTCGGCGTTCAATTCGTCGCGCTCGGCCAGGAACTTCTTCTCGTTCAGGGTGATCGACTTCTTGGCCTTCTGCTCGTGGTACAGCTTGATCCGCCGCGCCACCTTGTGCCAATCGTTCGAGTCCTTGGTCCGCGCCTGCGACTGGTCGGCCAATTGGGCCACCATCGTCGGGCTGACCAGGCTGAGCCGGTCGAACCGGACCCCTTCGATCCGATCGAACGGCAAGGCGTATTCCAGGTCCGACTCGCCCACGTCCAGTTCATTGGTCAGCGACGGCAACACCACGTCGGAACTGACGCCCCGGTTCTGGGTGCTGTCGCCGTTGGGGCGATAGAACTGCTGCATGGTGATCTTCAGCGCACCGAGCGGCGGCGCGTTGGGCATCCGGAACAACTGCCGGTCGAGGTCCAGTAGGCTTTGCACCGTCCCCTTGCCGTGCGTGGTCTTGTCGCCGACGACCAGCCCGCGACGGTAATCCTGGATCGCGCCGGCGAAGATTTCGCTGGCGCTGGCGCTGAACTTGCTGCACAACACGACCAGCGGGCCGCTCCACTTGCTGCCCCGGTCCTGATCGCTGTACTGCTGCTTGCGCCCGTCCTTGTCCTTGACCTGCACGACTGGCCCTTCGTCGATGAACAAGCCGGTCAGATTGATCGCCTCGGTCAGCGAGCCGCCGCCGTTGCGACGCAGGTCCAGAATCACCAGATCGATGTTCTGCTCGCGGAACTTGCTCAGCAAGTTGGCCACGTCGCGAGTCGTGCTCTTGTAGTCCGGATCGTTGCGGCGAGCCCCTTCCATGTCCATGTAAAAGCTGGGCAGGTCGATCACGCCGATCTTATAGGTGCGGCCGTCGCGAGTTTCCTCGACGACTTCCGACTGGGCCTCGCTGTCGTGCAACTCGATCTGGGCCCGCGTGATCTCGTAGACCTTCCGCTCGGTTTGCCCCAGCGGCATGACTTCCAGGCGAACCGTGGTGCCGCGCGTGCCGCGGATCAGCTTGACCACGTCGTTCAGTTTCATGTCCACGACGTCGACCATTTCACCATCGCGTCCCTGGCCGACGGCCACCACGCGGTCCTCGGTCTTCAGCCGGCCGTCCTTGTCGGCGGCGCCGCCGGGGATGATCTTGTTGACGGTCGTATAGCCGTCCTTCCATTGCAACTGGGCGCCAATGCCGTCGAGCTTCAGCTTCATGATGATCTCGAAGTTCTCCAACGAGCTGGCCGACATGTACGACGAGTGGGGATCGTACGAGGTGGTCAGCGAAGTGAGGAACATCTCGAGGATGTCGTCGGAGCCGGTCTGGCTCATCTGCTTGGCAAAGCTGCGATAACGACGCTGCAGGCGTTCGCGCGGGTCCAGCACCGGCGCGGCAACGGCAGCTTTCTTGGTCGGCTTGTCGTCGGCCGCCTTCAGGACGAGCAGGTCGTACTTGATTTTCTTGCGCCAGAGTTCGCGGGCGTCGGCCGGTGTCTTGGCGTACTTCAACTCGTCAACGACCGGAATCTCTTCGTCGACCGTGAAGTCATGGTCCATCTTGATGAACTCATCGACCAGCGCCATTCGCTCATCGATGCGCTTGATCAGCCGCTGGAAGATCTCGTAGCCCAGCGACACATCGCCACGGCGAATCTGGCTGACCAGCTCGTCGTGTTCTTGGTTGAACTCGTCGATGTCCGATTGATAGAAGTAGAGCTTCCAAGGATCGAGCGACTTCAAATAAAGCTTGACCATGCGGTCGGTGATCTCGGCGTCCAAGGGGTGGCCGGTCAGATGCTCGGATCGCAACAAGGCCGTCACGGCCAACGTCACCGGCCGGTCATTGGCCCGGGGGCCGTTGTTGGCTGCCTGAAACGCAGGGGCTGACGAAGCCAGCAGTGCCAGTCCCAGCACCGCGGCGGAACAGATTCTCGATTGCATCCCCATGCGCAGCTTGCTCATCCTAAGTATCCTTCTGTCGGTTCGGCGTGACGAAGTGAGGTTCCAAAGGTCAGGTGACGCGTCCCAGCGGGGGGAGAACTCGTTCGTTGGCGGTCGACGGACAACTGACCTGGCGGGCATCTGTGGCTTGGCTTCGCGAGCGAACCCGCGAAGAGGATAGATTCTACGCGCCCAGCGCTAGCTTGGGCAGTTTGATCGTGGGTTGACTTAACTCTCGCACACAACCACGGCGGCAGCCTAGCTTGTGCAATCTACGGCGCAAGCGGGCTGGCTTTTGGATAGTTGCGCTTGATGGGTGGTTTCTTGCGGCCAGCGGCAGGGCCGAGGTGTCATTCGCCTGCGGCGTGCGGCCACACTTATCGGTTCATCGGGGGCCGATTATCCAAACCGAATCATAACTAACGATACCCGGCGTGCCCCGGTCAAACCATGCTAATTTTTCGTAATCTAACGCGGTGACTCGACTTTCGTCGTTCGGAGGGTGACAGCATCGACCTGCGCCGCCAGAGCTTCGACGATCAACGACTCGGGCCCCAACGGTTCGGCCAGCAGCCAGCGCTTTCCCGGACAATCGTCCGCCATCCGCCGCACCGCCTCCGCCACGGTGTCGAGCACCTGGCCAGCGAAGAGCAAATGAGGCTGCACGACAACGATTGCGCACGGGGATTGAGCCGCGCGGGCGAGCCCTTCGTCCAGCGTCGGCCGGGCCGCCGCCACGTAACAGACTTCGACGTCCACGCTCGGCAATCGTTCCCGACGCAAGGCGGCAAACCGCGCGAGTTCGGCCTGGGCGGCCAGATCGCTGCTGCCGCGCCCGACGAGAAGTAGCATCGTCTGTTCTGGCGGTGCGACGGGGGGCGCGGCAGCGACCGCCTCGTCAAAGCGCCGCCGCGAAAGTTCCACCAGCCGCGGGTCGCACCCCAGTGCGTCGGTCATGGCCAGGCTGACGCGCGGATGGTTTTCCAAGGCCACCCGCACCGCCGCCGGAATATCGCGCAGCACATGCCCGGCGGCAAACAACATGACCGGCACGGCGACCACGCGCTCGACCCCTTGCGCCACCAGCCTGCCGACCGCCTCGTCCACGCCCGGCTCGACCAGTTCCAGGTAGCAAGCCGCCAAGGGCGTCACCGGGTAGCGAGCCGCCAAGCGCCCGGCCAGTTCCATGAACTGGGCTTGGCCGCGCGGGTCGCGGGTGCCGTGCCCGACCAGCAGAATGCCCCAGCGCTCGATAACCGATGGATTCATAGCTTGAAAAACGAGGTAGGGGTCAGTTTGCTTCTAGGGCGTTGGGTGGCTGGGTCAGAGCGCAGCGATGGCCCCGTGGTGACGGTTCGGGGCCATCACTTCGTTCTGACCCCGGTTCTTCAAACTGACCCACACTAAAAATGGGCCGGAACGCCGGCCGCGTTGGCAACTTGGAGAACCGAGCATGAAAAGTTGGCTTGGCCAGTTACCGGTCAATATACTCGGGCCATACGCCCGCGTCCGCAGCCGCCCCCATTCATTCCTCGCAGCGCCGGTTGCTCGTGATTCACTACCTGACCATGACTGTCGGTCCCAAGGCCGGCACCCACTATATTCTCGACCCCCAGGGCGAGTGTCGCATCGGGCGCGATTTGGATTGCGCCGTCGTGTTGACCGACCCGTTGTGCTCGCGGGTTCATGCCGTGGTCAATTTCCAGGAGGGCCACTGGCGAGTCCGCGACGTCGAAAGTCGCAATGGCACGTACGTCAACGGCCAGAAGATCGACGAAGCCTCGATGACGACGGGACACTCGCTCAGGATTGGTTCGACCGAGTTCCTGCTGGAAGCTTCGGAGCGGCCGCCGTCGACTTCGCCGTCGAGCGATCTGAACATGACCCAGACGGTGGTCAAGGACACCCGGGTCGGCGACGTCGACCTGGGCCAGTTCGCCATCGGCGCGCTGCAAGACCCTGAGCATGCCCGCGATCTGGTCACGTTGTACCAGTTGTCGATCAAGATGCTGGGGGCGACCGACCCCCAGGAACTGATCCGCGTGGCGCTCGAATTGTTGAACACGCGGACGCGCGCCTCGGTCGTGGGATTCTTGTGGCTGGACGACAGTGGCCGGTTCCAGCCCAAGCTAGTGATCCCCAGCGACACGCCTCAGCCGATCGAGCTGAACGAAGATCTGACGCAACTGGTGGCGCGCAAGGGGCACGCCGTCTGGATCGCCAATCAGCAATCGAGTGACTCCAATCCGCAACAACTGGAACATTACGCCGACGCGCTGTGCGTGCCGCTGGTGCGCGAGCGCGAAGTGCTCGGCGCGATCCACGTTTACCTGGAACGGGGCAAGTTCCGTCAGGCTCACTTCGATTTCGTGATCTCGGTGGCCAACATCGCGGCCGTGGCGCTGAACCGCGCGCTCAAGGAAGGCTCGCTAGCCAGCGACCTGCAACGCTTGAAAGAAAAATCGCCCGGCTACGACGAGCTGATCGGCGGCAGTTCGCCGATGCAGGGGCTCAAGGACAAGATCGCCCGGTTGGGGCGGGCCAGTGGCTGTGTATTGATTCGCGGCGAAAGCGGCACGGGCAAGGAGCTGGTCGCGCGGGCCGTCCATCAAAGCAGTCCGCGGGCCAACCGGCCGATGCTGGCCGTCAACTGCGCGGCGATTCCCAGCGAGCTGGTCGACAGCCAATTGTTCGGCCACCGGGCTGGCGCGTTCACCAGCGCCGACCGGGACCACGTCGGGTTCTTTCAACAGGCCGACCTGGGGACGCTGTTCCTGGACGAAATCGGCGAGCTGCCGCTGGCCGCTCAGTCGAAGCTGCTCCGCGTGCTCGAAGGGCACCCGTTCCTGACCGTCGGTGGCTCGCAAGAGATCCGCGTCGACGTCCGCGTGCTGGCGGCCACCAATCGCGATTTGCTGTCGTATGTTCGCGAGAAGAAGTTCCGCGAGGATCTTTACTATCGGCTGGCGGTGTTCGAGTTGGTGCTGCCGCCGCTGCGCGAGCGCGGCAAGGACGTCGAGCTGTTGATCGATTACTTCATGGAACATTTTTGTCGGCAGCATGGCCGGGGGGGCCTGAAGCTTTCTCCCGAGGCCCGGGCCAAGCTGCTGCAATATTCGTGGCCGGGCAATGTCCGCCAGTTGCGCAACGTGATCGACAGCGCCGTCGTCCTGGCCGGCGGCAAGCAGATTGAAGTTGGCGACCTGGGCATCGCCGCGACCGTGCCCGAGGAGCTGGACACGCTTAGGCTCGACGACTGGGAACGGCGGCTGATTGCCGAGGCGCTGCGCCGCGCCGACCAGAACATACCCGAGGCGGCGAAGCTGTTGGGCATCGGCCGCGCGACGCTCTATCGTAAGCTGGACGAAAGCAACGCGGGGAAAAGACAGCAGTAGCTGTGAGCGATTAGCTACTAGCGATTAGCAATTAGACCGGAAGGAACGTGCTGCCTGGCTAATCGCTAATTGCTAACCGCTAATCGCTCTCACAACAAATGCCTCGCTTTGATCTCGAGATACTGATTAATCAGTGGCGCGGTCATTTCCTCGGGGAACACATCGAGCGCCATCGCCCCGTGACTTTGCAGGTCGGACAGCACCTGCTGCCGCCAGCTCAGAATGTCCGCAGCCGCCGCCGCGCGATACAAGGCGGCGTCGCTCTCGTGCTTTTCCTCCAGCGCGCGGAACAACTGCCGGTCGCGCAGGATCACCCCCAGAGGTAAATGCCGGCCGACGATCGTGGTCAGGTATTCTTCGATCTGGTTGGCGTTCACCTGGTCGATGACGTTGGTGACCAGGATCACCAGCGACCGCTTCCGGCAGTGCGCCCCGAGGTAGACGAACGCCTGGTCATAGCGCGATTCGACCAGCTTGGGAAAGCGATCGAACGTGGCGTGCAACAGCCGGTTCATCTGCTGTAGGCCGCTGGCCGGCGGGATGAAGCTGTGAATCTCGTCCGAGAAGCAGAGCAGCCCGACGGCGTCGCCGTGGCTAAGCGCTACATAGGCCAGCATCAGCATGGCGTTGAACGAGTGGTCCAACAGGGTCAAGTCGGCCGCCTCGTTGGTCATCATGCGACCGCAATCCAACAGGAACACGATCCGCTGGCTTTGGTTGACTTGAAAATCCTTGACCGTCAGCTTCTGCCGCCGCGCGGTGGCTCGCCAGTTGATGTGCTTGTAATTGTCGTCGAGCGTGAAGTCGCGCATCCGCTCGAATTCGTTGTCCTGCCCGATCTTTCGCGTGCGGCGCAGACCCAACAGGCTGAGCCGATTCTTGCGAGCCAACAACGCGTAGTCGGACAACTGCTTCAAATCAGGGTAGACGTTGATCGTCGCCGGCGCCGCGCACTCGATCTGGCGCTGCCAGAAGCCCAGCCGGCTTGTGGCCCGCAGGTGAACCGTTTCAAAGGCGAACGCCCCCCGCCGAGTCGAATGAAGCTTGTAATCGAGCAAGGCCCGGCTGCGGGCGTGGACCGTTTCGGTGAACTCGGCCGGCTCGCCGCGCAGCGACGGGGGAATGTCGTCCTTGATCTCGAACCGGTACTCGCGTAGCGAATGATTGTTGACGATCAACGTCACGTGGTGCGGCTTGCCCAGCGACAAGACGCGGCCCATCTGCCGCTCGACCGAGATATGCCGTCGCCGCGGCAGGCTCAGCAAGTCGAGCGCCGCCAACAGCCCGCACAGCGCGTCGACGATCAAGACGACGAACAGCGCGTCCTGGCGGAACAAAAGGACCATCGACGTCAGCGCCGGCACCAGCGCCAAGCGGACCAGCCGCGCCCGCGGATAGACCCGCCACCCGGCGGCCAGACCGGCCAGCGGGCCGCCGACGATCAGCAGCTTGAGGACGAACCACCAGAGGGGCTTCACAACCGCGGTACCTCGACGGTGCGCAACAACTCCAGCAGCAGTTCATCGACCGTGCGCCCTTCGACCTCGGCTTCGGCCGTCAGGATCACGCGGTGGCGCAGGGCCGGCAGCGCGATCTCGACCACGTCGTCGGGCACCACGTAGTCACGGCCGCGGAAGGCGGCCAAGGTGCGCGAGCCTTGCACCAAGGCGATGCCGGCGCGAGGACTGGCCCCCAGGTGAAAATGGGGCCACTGTCGCGTGCGGCGGACCAGCGAGTTGACGTAGTTGATCACCCGATCGTCGACCAGCACGCGCGAACAGCGCTCGGTGACGGCCACGATCTCCTCGGGCCCGGTCACGGTCTGCAACTGGGCCAACCGCGCGTCGAGGTCGACCTGCGTGCTGTGCATCTTCAGCACCTCGGCCTCTTCGGCTTCGGCGGGGTAATCGGCCACGATCTTGAACATGAACCGGTCGAGTTGGGCCTCGGGCAGGTTGTACGTCCCTTCCGATTCAATTGGGTTCTGCGTGGCCAGGACCAAAAACGGCCGCTGCAGCTTGTGGCTTTTGCGCTCGATGGTGACGCGGAACTCTTGCATGATTTCCAACAGCGCCGCGTGCGTCTTGGCTGGCGAACGATTGATTTCGTCGGCCAATAGCAATTGGGTGAAGACCGGCCCGGCGTGAAACACGAACTCCTGGGTCTTCATGTTGAAAATCGGCGCGCCGGTCAGGTCGGACGGCATCAGGTCGGCCGTGAACTGCACGCGGCCGAACTGACAGCCCAGCGTCTTGCCCAGCGCGCGGACGAACAACGTCTTGCCCAGCCCCGGCACGCTTTCAATCAGTACGTGCCCGCTCGAGAACAAGGCGACCAGCGCGCTGAGCACCAGTTCGTCTTGGCCGATGTAGATCTTGCGCAATTGCGCGGTGATGCGGCCGTACAGCGCCTGGGCTGGATTCTCGGCCACCGGGGCCGCATGCGCGGCGGGCGGCATCATCGGTGGCGGCGCGATGTGAGCCTGTTGTACAACGGCCGGTTGCGCGGCGTGCGGCTCGGGCGGGCGCGCCGGCGCGGCCGGGCGCGGCACGCCGGGGCCGGCATGGCCAGTGTTCAAGTCGCCAAACGGATTCGGTGCAGACGGATCGTTCATGTCTTAAGTCTCAGCCCTTCAAATCAGATGATGGTCGACGGCCGCGGCGACGTGCGCCGCCGCCGCGGGTGTGAGGATCGGTGTAGGTGGCAATGCGGGCCTCGGCGGCGCCGCGATTCTCCTGACGAGATAATAACTTGCCCAAGGCGGCGATGTGCTTGCCAAAATCCGAGGCGTGGGCCGCCGTGTCCGGCGCCGGTCGGCCAAAGATCGGCCAACTCGCCACCAGAAACACCAGCCCGGCCACGCACAAGTGGAGCAGAATATGGTCAAACGGCTCGATGCCCATGATCGACAACGACGAATGCGCCACGTCCTTGGGATCGTGGGTGTGTATCCGCGGGTCGTGCCCCGCCTCGAGGAACGTCACTTCACGAAGGGCGCCAATCTCCTCGACCAGCCGAGTGGCCAGCTTGCGATGCTCGTGATTCACGAGCGGCAAGTTCAACAGAAACGAACCGTTGGCCACGATGTAAATCGGGTTCGACTCGCGCGCCGGACGATTGCGTGGACGCACGCGGCGTACCGCCACCAAGGCATCGTCCTTCTCGCCCACCAGCGCCACGGTCGGCGACTTGGGAACCAGCTTCCGGCTCAACTCGGTTTCGAGCTTGCTGGTGTCGACGTCTTTGCACCAAGCATCTCCGGCCTTCGTGCCGTTCCAGGGACGGTGCGCCGCCCCCGCCAGCCACTTGAACCAGTCGGCGTCGATTTCCTTGTCCTTGTTCCGCAGCAGCGCGAAGCGGGCCAGCGCCTCGGCTTCGTGCTCTTCGATGGCCGGCTGGTATTCCTTGGGGGCCGACTTGCGAATCGATTTCCAGTACAACGGCGCGGCATCAAAGTCGCGCAGCACGACGATCAGCATCCGATTGCGCTCGGCCTTGAGCCATTCCTCGAACCAGTCGCGAGCCTCTTCGCTGGGGGGCTCGAAATCGCGCACGAACCAGACGAACACGTCGGTGTGCTCGGCGATTTTCGGCGCCAGGTACGACGTGCTGCGAACCTTGCTCCCTTGCTCGACGATCAGCTGCGAGAACGCGGCCGTGCCATTCACGCTGTCCGAACCATTGCCATTGCGAATGCCATACTCGATCGGCAGCTCTTCGGCGCAGCCGAGACACATCGCAAAAAGTAAGGTGAGTGAGCCTAACCACGCGGCACATGGGTGGCCAGGCCGCTTGCGGCCGGGTCGCGAAGCGACAAGAAGAACCTCGTGGCGAGGGCGAACTTCCTCGATGGTCCTCGTCGTGCAAGCGAGTCGATCGTCACTAGCTTTTCCTGTTCCTGCGGAACTCAGCCGCAAGCGGCTGGGCCACCCTGTGCAAATACCCTCACACCTGGGTGGCACTGATTGCGAAGCAATCAGTGTTGCGCAGCAACCAGAAACCTCGTGCGCCGCGTCGCTCGACCAAACGGGCCACCACCCCAATCGACTTTTGCCCGAGGCTTCCTGCGGCCTGCGGCCGCCCAGGTGCGGGCACCTGGGCCACCCTTGTGTAGCGTCGCGCACGATGCTCATGCTGTTGCACGTGCTAATCATGCGGTCGCTCCCTGCGTGGCGAGCGCGCGGAACTCTTCGAGCCGGCCCCAACTGGCTTCGAACCGGGCTCGGTCCAGTTGCCGGTGGCCGAAGAACGCTTCTTCAAACGCGATCATGCACGGCTCGACAATGCCGCGCAGTCCGCCGCACCGCGAAGCTTCGCGCAGGTACTGCCGATTGGTTTTTCCTCGCGCCAGGCGTATCACCTGTTGGCGGTCGAGCTCGACCAGCTCGTGACTGTACAGATAGACGAACGCGCCGCTGTAATCACCGGCTTCGTAGCGTCGCCGCGCTTCGGCCAGCAAGTCGCCGTCGACGCTCTTCAACTCGAAGGGTAGCGCCTCGATCCGAGCACGATTCACGGCCGCCTGGCTACGCTTTTCGTCCCGCGGCTCGCCGGCCCCTCCCAGGAAGAACTTAGCCATCGCCAGGCACAGGATCACCAGCACGCCGATCACGACGCCCCACATCAGCATCATCCCCAGCGACGCCGCCTCGCCGCCCCCCTTCGATGGAGTCCTGGCTCGTCGTTCGACCGGCTTTTCTTCTTCGACCCGAGTGTTGAAGTCGATCCGCCGCAGGCCGTCCTGTTGCGAGTCGTACCAATTGCCGCCGACGCGCCCCAGCGCTTTCTTGCCTGATTCGACCGGCTGGTCGGCTGCGGCGCACACGCCGGCCCCGCCAACGATCATCCACGCGGCCACGACCAGCCAACCGATACGAGCTAGGTAAAGGCGCGCTGCGATCATGCGAGCTGCCTCGCAATTCGATTTCCCTCGGCGCGCATCAACAGCTCGACTTCCCACCCCTCATTGCGAATCCGCAGGTCCAGGTAGCTGAGATATCGCACCACCGCGAACCAGCCCAGCACCAGCCACACGCTCAGCGGCAGCGTGATCAGATAGAACAACAGCCCCAGCTCGTAGTCGAACATCAGGTTCGCGAAGATGGCGTGGATCGAGAAGGCCACGGCCGTGATCAGCAGCGAGCCGATCACCAACGACATCAGGTAACGCACGATCACGTCGCCGGCCCCGTGAGCGTGCATGCTCGTCACGCGGCGCAGCGTGCCGGCCCCTTGCTTCTGGAACAGCGAGTTTCCTTCCAGTAGCAGCACTTCGTTCGTGTAGGGCCAGAGCATGTGCATCATCAGCCAGGCCCCCATGATGAACACCCCCAGCACCGCCACGCTCGCGCCTTCCGCGTCGTTGAACAGGGCCACTAGATCCCACACGGCCAGCAATCCCGAGACGATGACCTGGATGATGATGACTTGCGGCAGCCGGTTCCAGAACTGGACCAGCATCTGCCGCGGCTGAGGACGCTCGACAAACAGCAACTGAGCCATGTAGAGGGTGATGGGCGTGGTGGCCAGCGGCAGTTCCCAGACCGTCAGCACCGACAGGTGCCACAGGTAGCCCGACGTCTGGCCCGTCACTTCCCATTCGTGCAACAGCGGATACAGTAGCCAGCCATTCAACAGAGCGAATGGCACCACGCCGATGGCCCAGGCCACGAACAGGCCGGCGATATGATGCCGCGCCACGCGCAGCGACAGATCGAGCAGGTTCGAGAAGGTCCGCTCGCGAATCACGATCCGCGTTTTATCAAGTTGCATCGCGTCGGCCTCGCGGATAGCCCAACACGAAGAAATAGGCGATCAAGAGCACGGTGCAGGCGATCATCACCCCAGCCTTGGCCCAGACGGGGAGCGCCGACGGCGAGATGAAGGCCTCGATCAACCCAGCCAGGCCGAACAGAATGACCGCGCACAGCGCGACGGGGACCATCTCCTGGGCCGAGCGGCGCAACGACTCGCGCCGCGACAGCCCGCCGGTCTTGACGAACGACAGCCCCAGTCGCATACCGGCTCCGGCCGACAGCACGATGGCCGTCAGCTCGAACGGCCCGTGCGCCATGACGAATTCATAGAAGTTAGCGGCTTCGTCGGCCTTGGCCATGTGGCCGAATATGGTCCCCAGGAAAGCCGCGTTCGACACCGTGATCAACAAGCCACCCACGCCGAACAACAACCCGCCGGCGAAGCACTGCAAACCGATGCCGGCATTGTTCCACAGGTAAAAGCCCGACATCGTCGCCCCTTCGGCGAACTCGCGATCGTGAACCGGCTTGCCGTACATCTCTTCCATGTGGTTGAGCGTGTCTTTGCCGACCATCGTCTCGGTGAACTCGGGCGAGTAATACGCATAGACGCCACAGGCAATGAACAAGCCCCAGAACACCAGGAACGCGATCCTCAGGCACCAATCGTCGAACATCCGCCGCGGCACTTCGACGAACAACACGTGCAGCCAGGTGCCGAACAGAAACTTCCGGCTCCGATAAAGCTGGTTGTGCGCACGGCCCACCAGTTGATGCAGGTATTGAATCGTGTTGGCCGGCAGTTGATACGCATCGGCCAGGGCCAGATCGGCACAGGCCGCGCGATACAAGGCCGCGAAGCGGAGTATCTCCCCCATCGCCATCGACTTGTTGATCGAAGCCGTCTTGGTGCAGGCGTCTTCCAGGGCGCGCCAATCGCTTTGGCGCTTTTCGAGCAACTGGACAACCTTCATCGTCGTTGCGGCTCCGACGGGGGTGTCCAGGCCTGGACGTAGGGATTGACGTTGTAGCCCGGCGCGGCGCTTTGTCCGGCCGTGGCCACGAACAATTCTTGCCAGCCGCCCCGCGGCGGCTCGGGAGGGGGCGCGTCGTCGACCGCGCCGGCCGAGATGAACGCCCGATGATATATCGCGCACAACAACAAGTCCGGGTTCGTCGTCGGCGGCAGGCCATACTTCTCGCGCAGTGGCTCGGCCAGGTGCCAGGCGATCTCGCAGCGTCGCTGCCAGGAGAACCGCGTACGCCGGGCGACGTAGCGACTGAGTGCTCGCGACAAGCTGCGGTTGACGACAATATTGGCGGGCAACTGGGCGGCCAGCTTCAGCGCGGCCGGCTCGGTGATGCGAATCACGCCGGCCTGGGTAGCACGAGGTTCATAGACCACCATCGTGTCAGCCGCCAGATCGCCCAAGCGCTGGAACCGGCGACTCGAAGCCGCGGCCCCCAGTCCAGTCATGAATAGCCCGAGCTTTCCCCACAAGCTGGCTTCGGCCAGTCCGTAGCCCAACAGCGGCATGGCGTCGGCAAAACGCAAGAAGTTGCGCAGCATCGCTTGCCAGGCGTTGATGGGCTGGCCTTCGATACTGAGCACGCGGAGGTGGCAAATCCGCTTGCCAGGAGTCTGGCCATTCCACAACGCCTCGAAGGCCCCGGTGACGAACCATTCCAGGATGAACCAGGCCGCCAGATACCAGCCAAAAGCCAGACTGAACAGCCATTCGCCGAATGGGGCGACCGTCATCGCCAGGGCGAACAGCACCACGACCATGAACACGACGCGCGTGATCAGATCGAATAGATACGCCCACAACCGGTGGAACGGCCCCGCCAGTTGATACTCGAACGCGATGTTCTCGGGGGTCACGATCTCGATCGAGGTATCGAGTTGCTCGGCGGCGTCGGCCACGCGCGGTCTTCCTGCCTGGGGGAAAGGAGTCCTGCCTTGGAAGCCGCCATTATCGACTGCCCAAGCGGTGGCTGCCAGTCCCGGGTTAACCGAGCGAAATGCAGGGGAATTAACCACGGAGACACGGGGGCACGGAGGTTTGCACGGAGCAGCGGGAGAGCGAGGAATGGAGAGGGGTAGAACCAAAGGGGAGAGGGGCCGCGAAGAAAACCCAGGGGCTAGGATCGCCACATGCCATGCGTTAAAACGTGCCGGTGAACGTGGCGCGGCGATAATCTGGTAGGGTGCATTCCATGCACCTTATTTGTGCCCGGCTACTGGCATCGCGGCCTCTAACTGCACCACCGCAATCCAACGGACGATTTGAGGGCACAGAGTCTTGAACGCACCGCTAAGGTGCACAGAGTACACCCTACAAAGCTAAGCGCCAGAACGTCCCCCCACTAGCAACTCGCAACCAGCAACTTCTCGCCCCCAGGAACTCCCCATGCGTCTCTCTGGCAAAACCGCGGTCGTCACGGGTGGCGGCTCGGGCATTGGTCTGGCCATTGCCGAAGCCTTGGCCAACGAAGGTTGCCGCGTCGCAATCGCCGGCCGCGATGATGCCAAGCTCAAGAAGGCCGCGTCGGCCTTCAAGGGGAAGCAGCCCCTGTTGACGCACGCGGCCGATGTCGGCGATCTGGCCAGCGTCGAACGCCTGTTCGCTTGGGCCAAGAAAGAACTCGGCCAGATCGACATTCTGGTCTGCAGCGCCGGCGTGAATGTTCAGAAACGCTTGATGGCCGAGCTTTCGCCCGAGGACTGGGAAGCGATGATGCGGATCAACGCCACCGGCTCGTTCTACTGCCTGCGGACGGTGCTGCCCGAGATGCGGTCGCGAAAGGACGGGCTGATCGTCAACATCTCGTCGATCTCAGGCAAGCGGGCCGCCATTTTGGGCGGTGTCGGTTACAACGCCTCGAAGTTCGCGGCCACGGCGTTAGGGACGACCGTCTCGCGCGAAGAGGGGCCGAACGGCATTCGCGTGACGAACATTTATCCCGGCGAGGTCGACACGCCGATTCTCGAACAGCGCCCGTCGCCAGTCAGCGACGAGCATCGGGCCCGCATCCTGCGACCGTCGGACGTGGCCGACGCGGTGCTGATGGTCGCATGCCTGCCGCCGCGAGCGCACGTGGCCGAGATAGTCATCAAGCCAACCTGGCAAGACTACGGTTAAGATCGCTTGGCGAGGAAGCGCACGCCCGTCGCGATCCGCGAATTCTGGACAGACGTTCCATCAAACCGGGGTGCCATGCTCAAGCCCCCAAGGCTTGAGCATGCGAAGCGTGTACCGACATGCTCAAGGCTCAAGGCCTTGAGCATGGCACCCGAAGTGTGACGAAAGCCGGGTAGCACCGGTTGCTCGTCAACCGGTGCGGCATCTGCCGCCAGAGGCGATTGGGGCGGCTTGTGGCTTTTTCAGATTGCCGTGATCTGTGTGACGGGGCCAGCATCTGCTCCCGACCTCTTGCCGCTCGCACGGCACCGGTTGCAGTAGCAACCGGTGCTACCCTTCTCGGTTGATTGAACGCACGGCATCCTTTGGAGGCGCTCCATCAAAAGAATTAGCCCCCGGTCAATGACCGGGGGCCGTTGAGCGCGCAGTGCCAATCGCCCTGATTCGAAAGGGGGCGAGAATGTGTCGGCGGCCAGTTAGTTCTTCGGCTGTACGGCGGCGCAGCGCTTGCAACGCTTCCGCTGGCGGTCGATCTTCGAGCCGCACTTCGGGCAGCGGAGGTCCCGGCGGGCTTTGGTTAACTCGGTACGGGGGCGAACCATCGCTAAGCTCTCTCGATTCGGGGGCCAGATAGTAAACCCATCAAGATACCGGGTTTCCGATTCTTGGCAACCCGCCCCTAACCACGGAGGCACTGAGACACGGAGGATTGCACGGAGATGGGGAAGGGGGGGGAGCAAACCGTAGGGTACGCACCTGTGCGTACCGGAATCGCGAGATGGCACCGCCGCAGGTTTGGTACGCACAGGTGCGTACCCTACGGGACTTGCGCGAAGTTCTGGCGCAAACGCATGGTAGCAACCCGGTTTTCGGGCCGTTATGCTAGGCGGGCGTCGCGGCGATTGCCGTGGCGGCGGTTTTGCCGCTGATTTCGCCACCTCTTGCGCGGTTTGATCATGCCCGAAAACATTGCAAACAGTCCGGTCGTGTTCGTGGCCGGGGCGTTGTTTCTGGCCGCTTTGGCCTTGGTGTTGCTGATTGTCGTGCTGACCTACGGCAGTCTCTGGTTCCAGGCCTACATGTCGAACGCCAAGGTCAGCCTGTTCAGCCTGATCGGCATGTCGCTGCGGCAAGTCGACGCCAAGTTGATCGTCCGGTCCAAGATCATGGCCATGCAGGCCGGCATCGGCAACGACCCGACGACCGGCATCACCACGCGCCGACTCGAAGCCCACTATCTGGCCGGCGGCAACGTGCCGGGGGTCATTCGCGCCATCATCGCCGCCCATCGCGCCGACATCGATCTTGATTTTGACCGCGCCGCAGCTATCGACCTGGCTGGCCGCGACGTGTTGGAAGCGGTGCAGACCAGCGTCTATCCCAAGGTGATCGACTGTCCCGACCAGCGTTCGAGCAAGGCCGCGCTGAGCGCCATCGCTCGCAACGGCGTCGAGTTGCGCATCCGCGCTCGTGTGACGGTTCGCACGAACATCAAGCAGTTGATCGGCGGCGCCACCGAAGAAACGGTGATCGCTCGCGTCGGCGAAGGGATCATCACGGCGATCGGTTCTTCGGAGACGCACTTCGAGGTGATGGAAAACCCAAACGTGATCAGCAAGGCGGTGTTGTCGCGCGGCCTCGATGCCCAGACGGCGTTTGCCATTGTCTCGATCGACATCGCCGACATCGACGTGGGCGAGAACGTCGGCGCGCGATTGCAAGCCGACCAGGCCGAAGCCGACACTCGCGTCGCTCGCGCCCGGGCCGAAGAACGCCGGGCGATCGCCATTGCCCACGAGCAAGAGATGCGGGCCAAGACGGCCGAGAACCGCTCGCGCTTGGTGATGGCCGAGGCCCAAGTGCCGCAGGCCATTGCCACGGCCTTCAAGGCGGGCAATCTGACGTCGACCAGTTAATCGACGACGGAACCGTTGTGGCGAAACGAGAGCGTTTGAGATTCACTACCTTCGCGTGGTGAAATCGATGTGGCGCGGCGAACGGAATCGCACGCACCGTCAAAGAAGACCCTCGCCCAGCGAGCGCGGCACCCGTTAGCGCGGCAGATCGCGGCGCTGTTCGGCCAGGTCGATGAGTTCGTCCACCCGTTGCAGCATGGCCATCGCGCTGGCCGACGGCTCGGTCGCGGTTCCATCGGGATCGGTGGCCGTGAAACGTCCCCGGCAGTGCTGACACACCACTTCGCGGCCGAGATACTCGACCCGAATGTGCAAATGGCGGCCGCAGGTGGGGCATTCGCGAGTGAAGAATGTGGCTTCAGACATGTCGGGTAACTCCCTCTACCAGCCGGGGGGCCAATTCATTCCAAAGGATGAACATTAGCGGCGGCAACTGATCCTCGTTTTCATCGAGCCGGTGGCGGCCATACCTGCCCGTGAGGGCAAAATACGGCTCAGCCTTGGCTCTCGACACGAAGGGCCATCCTACGATTCTCGGGGCACTGGTTCCAGTCAATTTGGGTTGAACTTATCAACCTTTAACGTGCCCGAAGACCGACCGGGGGAATTTGTCCCGGTGATTTCAATTTGTGCCAAATTTCACGCACTAGGAAGGAGCATGTTGCTCGTCCAAGGTTCGCTCAACGGGTCGAAATGCTAGCAAAACGAGCGACAAACGCCCAGATGAGCTTGTCGCTTGTTTGCGCACCCAAGCCGGCGGCTCTGCCGCCAGGAACGGTGGCAAAGCCACCGGCTTGGAACACAGCGCTACACTCATTAAACAGCGTGCTAACTAGAGCCTGTTATGCACTTGAGA
>JAFEBQ010000022.1 GCA_018242585.1 Planctomycetota bacterium | reverse complement strand
GCGGTGGATTAACTAGGATTTAGAGTTGGCGTGGCAGATGGGCAGCTTCACTTCAGAAGCGCGTCGTAAGAGCGCGCAAAGGCTACTTCAGCTTTGGCAACAGTCGGGTAATGATGACGGTGCGGATGCTTATCTGCGGGCAATTTCAGACTTGGTGCTGACAGGCGGTGACGTGGACAGGAAAATCGATGTAGACGAATTGCCAAACTAACAAACGTGAATTGCCTCCGTGACATCGACCCAAGCGGCGAAAGAGCTGGGTGCCATGCTCAAGGCATTAAGCCTTGAGCATGCTCGGGACACGCTTCGCATGCTCAAACAAGAAGTTTGAGCATGGCACTCCGCTTAACCCTTCTCCCTCCGGGAGAAGGTGGTGAGCGCAGCGAACCGGATGAGGGTCCACGTGGCCTGAGGTCACGCGTTCTCGTCGGTCGACGTTGACCCTCATCCGGCCTTCGGCCACCTTCTCCCGGAGGGAGAAGGGTTTGCGCGCGCCCGGTGATGATGGATGGTTTCGTCAGTGGTCAGTTGTCCGTGGTCAGTTGCACTCCACCGGAATGCCTTCCGCAACTGACAACGGACTACTGACCACGGACAAAAAAGCACCCGGCCACAAATCTCCTTTCGCGTCACGCGCGCTTCTGCGAACATCCCCCGTTAGTACGCCGGTCCGAAGGGTGTCGAAACGCTCGAAACGGAGCATTGCGCCGGCCAGGATGGCCCCCAGACTTGTCAGACGAACTATTAGCCCTCTGCCGCCCGGATCGTTCTTGTTCCGCACGCGCGGTATCGGCTGCCTCCTTCACCGGAGGCACGGCCTGACACACCCTTTGCAACGCCGCTGGAAGTGACGTCCCAGCGGGTCGTTGAGCTGCCGGAAACGACCGCGGCCTGTTCAGGTCTCGACGATGCGGGGGCACCGCGTCGGGCGAGCATAAGCCACCCGAAGCCGGAGGTGGACACGACAGCGCTGACGAGGCGGAATGTGTCCCAGCGAGCAGGCGTCTCCGACAGCACGCAGCCGCAAACACGCGCGGCAGTCGGGGGCGACACGCGAGCGCTCGGGTGCTCGGGCTTTTGGCCCGCAGACCTGAGCGCACCACTAACCAAGCAAGAACAGTCGCCTCCTCCGGGAGACGCCTGCCGCGAAGTCGCTGGCGGCGCAGCCGCAACATTCCAGGCGGCGCTGCGCGCCTATCGGTCAGTTGTCAGTGGTCCGTTGTACCCGGGCATCGGAAGTTTGAACCGCAAAGACGCAAAGAGCGCTAAGGAAGGCAAAGAGCATTCGACCACGACGACACGACGTCGGAAAATAAGTTGTGATTCGCCGAAACACGCCCGTGGTCTTGCGACTCTCCAACTAAACGTCCTTCGTCTCCTTTGCTCCCCTTCTTCCTTGCCGGTTTTCTTTGCGTTCTTCGCGTCTTGGCGGTCCAATTACCTTGCTCTTCTCCGGCGTCGTGACCGTCGTGCCGTCGTGGTCGATATTCCACGCTTATGAGCGGCCACGTGGACCCTCATCCGGCCTTCGGCCACCTTCTCCCGGCGGGAGAAGGGTTGCTGCGCGCTCGGTGATGATGGAGGCGAGTCGCGTCGGCCTCAACAACTGACAACTGACAACGGGCGTTCTACGCTCTAGGCGGTGAGGGCCGGCGTCGGCTCGGCTTCGCCTTCCGAGTGCTGAGCGCTCGGAGCGGCCGGCTGAACTTCGGCCGGGACGATCTGCTGGCCGTCGTGCAGGCTGATGCGATTGCGCCCTGCCGATTTGGCGTGGTACAAGGCCGAGTCGGAACGCTCCAACAGCGTCTCGGGCGACTCGCCGTGCAGCGCCTCGGCCACGCCGCCGCTGACGGTGATGGCCATTTTATCCTGCGACATCCGCCGCACGCGATCGGCGAACACACAGCCGCCGCTAAGCCCGGTCTTGGGCATCAGTACGACGAACTCCTCGCCGCCAAAGCGAGTCACGATGTCGGTCTCGCGGGCCGCGTCGCACACCAGGGCTGCGAATTGCTTGAGCATCTGGTCGCCGATGATGTGGCCGCGCTCGTCATTGATCTTCTTGAAATGGTCGATGTCGAAGATGGCGATCGAGAAGTTCAACTCGTAGCGCTGCTTCATCGCCACCCAGGCCTTCAGTGTCTCGTCGAGCGCGCGGCGGTTGCTAACACCGGTCAACTGGTCGGTGCGAACTTCGGTCAGCGTCATTAACTGGTGGCTTTGCTGGCGAATCTCGTCATAGGCGTGAGCAATCTGCGAAGCCAGTTGCATGGTCGGGCCGAGAATGTCCTCGGCCTCTTTGCACAGTTCGCGCCACGCCCCATCGTTGCCCTGACCTCCCAGGTCGCTGACTCGAACGCGGAACTTGGCCACGCTGGCATGATGCCGGGCCAGTTGCTTGCGCAGATTCTTGGCGATGGTTTCCAGGTCCTTGGCCACGGCCTGGGCCCGCCGCATCTCGCGTCGCGCGTTTTGCGACTCTTCTTGCGCCAGAACCACTCGTTGGCGCCGGCCGAACAAGTAGGCCAACACCGTCACCGCGGCCAACGCCACGGGCGTCGGAATGGACACTTCGCTCAGACCCAAGCCGCTCAGCCAGTCCATCTTGTTTCAAACTCCCACCTGGGATTCGACCGGTCGTCATCGGCCGCGGTCGCCACCGCGTCAACGATGAATCTCGGGATTGTCTAGTGATGTTTGCGGGAACCAAAGCCGCGCATACAGAACACGCCCCAAACCACGACGAACAGCAGGACGATGAACCATTCGCGCGTCGACAGCCCGTCGAGCCACTTGAAGACCATGTACCAGTAGTGCCAAAACTGCGACATCGGACGCGGGCCCTTGCAACATCAACCGACAACTTGTGACGCTCGCGCACACCCTGGGCGCGCGAAATCGGTCATAAAACTTTAGGTCACAATCCCGAGTGTTGGCCGAAGCCCACACTGAATGGTGGTCGGGCGGCACCTTGCGGGGTGTCAGCGGAAGGCCGGCGGCGGCAGAATCGCTACCGTCGGTACAACTTGACCGGACCAAGCCGGCGACTTCGTCGCCGTCGGTTCGGCGGCAGAGCCGCCGGCTTGGAACGCCGACTGACCATCGACGGGCGCGGATTAACTGCCCGCCAGGGGCGCCACGGCCAGCGGCTCGTGCGTTGGGCCGTGACGTTCGAGTTCGCTGGAAAAGACCGTCACGTCGGTCACATCGCAAACGCCGGCGAACAGCGACGCCTGGGTGCGAAGCTGCTCGACCAAGGGGGCCAGCCGCTCGTCGTAGCCTCGTACGCGCCCCAAGGTGACGTGCGGCTTGAACCGGCGTCCCTCGCCACGAAAGCCCAGTTGGCTGAGGCAGCGTTCGATCGCCTCGTGCAGCGTGACGAGATCGTCGGCCCCTTCGCCGGTGCCGAGCCAAATGGTCCGCGGGCGTTCCAGGGCGGGGAAGGCGCCGACTCCCGTGGCGTGCCACTCGAACGGCGGCAGCGGCTCGACCGCCTTGGTCACCGCCTGACAGACCTGGGGCAAGTCGAGCGCGTCGACATCGCCCAAAAAGGCGAGCGTCAGGTGCAATTGGCCATCGTCGACCCAACGGATCGGGGCGTCGAACTTCCGCCACTCGCGCAACAGATTCCGGGCGTTCGAGAGCACCTCGGGGGAAAGTTCCACGGCGACGAACGTGCGAACCTTGTGACGCATGGCGGCGACGAGCTTTCTGGAGACGTGTATTTCGTTCCAAGCCGGCGACTCGGTCGCCGTTGATTCGGCGGCAGAGCCGCCGGCTTGGTCGCGACGGCATTCGTGTGCCGTGAGATTTCGTTTTAGAGCGCCAACATGCGGCGATAATCTTCCAAGCGCCGGTCGATGTCGGCTCGCGACAGCCCGCGCAGCCGATCGAGCGAAAAGTCCTCGACGTTGAAGCTGGCCGTCACGGTGCCATAGGCCAGGGCCTGCTTCATGGTCTTGCCGTCGATCTTGTCTTGCTCGGCGAGGTAACCCATCAGGCCACCGGCAAAGCTGTCGCCAGCCCCCGTCGGGTCGACGACGCGGGCCGTGGGAAAGGCCGGCAGGACGTACGTTTCGTCTCGGCTGAAGAAAATCGAGCCGTGCTCCCCCTTCTTGACCACCACGAACCGCGGACCCAGTTCGAGCACGCGACGACCGGCGGCGACCAGGTTTTCTTCGTCGGTCAGCAGCTTGGCCTCGTGATCGTTCAACACCAGGCCGTCGATGCGGCGCAACAGGGCATTCAACTCATCGCGCTGAATGTTGATCCACAGGTCCATCGTGTCGGCCATGGTCAGGGCCGCGTTGGGCAATTGCTCGCGAACTTTCAACTGCCAGGTTGGCGAGCCATTGCCGAGGAATAGATACTTGCACTTGCGGTAATGGTCGGGCACGTTGGGATCGAACGTCCCCAGCACGTTCAAGTGAACTTCCAACGTCTCGCGGTCGTTCATGTTGGGCTGGTATTTGCCGGTCCAGCGGAACGTCTTGCCGCCGGGAACCACATTCAAGCCGCTGACATCGATGCCGCGACCGCTGAGCAGTTGGGTGTGCTCGGCCGGCCAGTCTTCACCGACCGCGCCAACCAGGTGGACCTTCGAGAAGAAGCTGGCCGCGTACGAAAAGTGAACGGCCGAGCCGCCCAGTACGTTGTCGCGCCGCGCCGAGGGAGTTTCGACATTGTCCAAGGCCACCGAGCCAACGACGAGCAACGACATAACGGTTCACTTGTGCTTGGTGAGGGAGCGGTTTGAGCGGAATGCGTGGCTGATTATGACGCCGCGGGGGCGGGAATCACAGGGGCTATCCAGGTGACATCCGTCGACCAAATCCTGGCGCAGCCCTACTCGGCATCATCCATCAACGGCTGGCGGCGGAGGCTGAACAGAAACAGCGCGCAGGAACCGCCGACGAGCATACTGTCGGCGACGTTGAAATTGGGCCAGACCCAGTTGTTGTCGTATTGGACCAGGATCCAATCGCGAACCGCGCGGCACTGATCGGGCTCGAGCCCTGGATGCGACCAGAGGCCCAACCGGTCGTACAAGTTGCCAAGGATGCCGGCCATTATCACGGCCAGCGCGATGTTCAAGACTCCGTCGCGCGCCGCCCCGCGGACAAACAACCAATAGACAATGCCCGCGGCCGTCAGAATAGAAAGGGTCACGAACAGCCAAACCTGGCCGTTGCCAATACCGAACAGAGCGCCCCGGTTCAAGCTGGTTTGCAGGCCGACGTGCCCCGTCCACAGCCAATGGGGTTCGATGGACGGATAACCGAGCCAGTCGAAGACCCAATGCTTGGTCCAAAGGTCCAACGCGCAGCCGGCGGCAGCAATCGCGCAAAAGATGAAGAACCGCTTGGTCAAACCTGGGATCATGCGCATCCGTCGCGATCGTCTACGTGTTTGAGCCAGCGCTGCGATCGGTCGACCACGATAAAAAACTGGCCCGCGTGGTTGCTATTGAACCACGCGAGCCAAGTTTCAAACAATGTCGATCGTCGGACAGGACGGATTCCCTACCGCGCTTGATGTCCCGCTTAGCCGCGCTCGAGTTGCTCGGCGCACTTCACGCAGTTGGGAGCATAGGGGATCGCATTCAGGCGGGCCTTGGGAATCTTGGCTCCACATTCTTCGCAAACCCCGTAAATACCCTCCTCGATGCGCTCCATGGCTGCTTCAACGAGTTCCAGAGCTTCTTCTTCGTTCTCCATCAGGCTGAGGGTGAATTCCTGTTCGAAATTGTCGCTCCCCAAGTCGGCCATATGGATCGGCATGCTCGACACTTCGCTGCCATCCATCCGGCTCTTCTTCAAAGCGGCGTCCGCCATTTGGCTTACGTCGCCCCGCAGCCGAGCCCGCAACTCGAGGAGTCGTTCCTTGTAGACCTTTGCTTCAGCCTTCTTCATAAGCTGCTCGTCTCCCTTGGAGTGTCACTGTTGGCGGCCTTTATCAAAGCGCCAGAACCTCAATTCTAAAAATGGCAGTCGGCTCTGTCAAACAAACGACCGCTATTTAAGTGCGGCACTTCTCGCCGTAACACGGCGCAAAACATAAACTTGCGACACGGCCACAACGACAAAACCCACGCGAAACCGCGGGTAAATCGCTGCGCTTGTCGCTATTTGCCGAGCGACGTACACTATCACGTCCCTTGGGCGGCCCACCGCGCCCTATCCCCGTGGCCACACCGGTGTTGGAGCCGTCAGCATGTCCGATTTGGCATTTCAGCGATGCATCTCGCCGGCATGCCAGGCCACCTACGGCGTCGACCAGGCACTGGTCGCGTGCGAGCGGTGCGGCAACCTGCTGGACGTCATCTACGACTGGGGCCGGCTGAAGCCCCCCACCGACTGGGGGTATTTTGAGGCCAAATGGTCCCGCCGGTACGAGCCGCTGGCGCTGAGCGGGGTCTGGCGGTTCCACGAGCTGCTCCCGTTTACCCGGCCCGAGAACGTGGTCACGATTGGCGAGGGGCAAACCCTGCTCCAGCCCTCGCCCGGCGTTGGCAAGTACGTCGGCATGACCAGCGGCCAACTTTATCTGCAATACGAAGGGATGAACCCCTCGGGGAGCTTCAAAGACAACGGCATGAGCGCCGCCTTTACCCACGCGCGGGCCGTGGGGGCCAAGCGAGCCGCCTGCGCCTCGACCGGCAACACCAGCGCTTCGCTGGCGGCCTATTGCTCGGTCACCAAGCTGATGAAGGCGGTGATCTTCGTCGGCACGGGAAAGATTTCCTACGGCAAATTGTCGCAGGCCCTCGACTATGGCGCGCTGACGGTCCAAATCGCCGGCGACTTCGACGATGCCATGGCCCGCGTGAAGGAAGCGTCGCGCGAGCTGGGCATCTACCTGGTGAATAGCGTCAATCCGTTCCGTCTTGAAGGGCAGAAGACGATCATGTTCCGCGTGCTCGAGGGTCTGCGCTGGCAGGTTCCCGACTGGATCGTCGTCCCCGGGGGCAACCTTGGCAATTCGAGCGCGTTTGGCAAAGCCTTCTACGAATTGCACGAACTAGGGCTGATCGACCGCGTGCCACGACTAGCCGTCATCAACGCGGCCGGGGCCAGCACGCTCTACGAGTTGTACGAGCGACAGGGCCTGCGCTGGAACAAGGGAAACGTCGACGAGCCGAAGATCGATGCGTACTACCAGGCGATGGACGCCGAGCATCGCCGCGCGTCGACCATTGCCAGCGCCATCGAGATCAACCGGCCGGTCAACTTGAACAAGTGCCTGCGGGCACTGGAATTCTGTCGGGGGGTCGTGCGGCAAGTCAGCGACCAGGAAATCCTTGACGCCAAGGCCCAAGTCGGCGCCGGCGGGCTGGGCTGCGAGCCGGCCAGCGCTGCCAGCGTGGCGGGAGCCAAGCTGCTATGCAGCGAGGGAATCATCGGCGCGGACGAGACCGTGGTTTGCATCTTAACTGGGCACCAATTGAAGGATCCGACGGCAACCGTGGCCTATCATACGACCGATCAGGCCATGTTCAACGAAGTACTGGGCAGCCGCGGAGTGCGTCGCGCGGCCTTCGCCAATCGCGCCGTCGCGGTTCCCAACGACCTGGACGAAATCGTCAAGGTCATCAAGCTATACAGCTAGGTTTACCGAGGTTTGCGAGCCACACGGCAAACGCAACGATACACGCTGATGGGTGTAAATGACGCCGCGAGTCGTGACGGTTGCGCTGCCACGAAGCTCACACGACAAAGCGACGGGAAAGGCCAATCTTCAGCCGCTCGCACGTCGAATGCTATGGTTAGCAGGTCGCGCCGCCGTGGCCGCAAGAACCGGGTAAGCCGCCTCGGCCTGGGCCGCCACGGCAAGGAATCGGAGCAATGGTCCGATGAGATTAAGCGTTACCGTCTTAATGATCCGCACTTTTGCAGCGCATCGCCCGTAGAATGGTTTTTGTCACTAGCAGCTAGCCACCGATGCAACGCCTGAGATACCAAATCGATCAACTCCTCAAGGCCCAAGTTCGGGTCTCGACGCTCCTTTATACCGGCGCGATTGTCGGGCTGGTGGCGCTGGCCATGTGGCTGGCTCCCGAGCGCGGCGACGCGCCCCAACTGGCCCCGGGGCAAGAGGCCGGCGGCACGTTGGTCATCTGCGGCGGCGGTGACGTGCCGCGCGAAGTCGAGCAACGCTTCGTCCGCCTGGCCGGCGGGCGCGAAGCGCGCTTGGTGATCATCCCCACCGCGCACTACGAAGCCGACGACATCGATCCGCTCGACCCGCACATTGTTTCCGGCATTCAAGATTGGAAGAAGCTGGGCGTGGCCGAGGTGATGTTCCTGCACACCCGCAGCCGCGAAGTGGCCGACGACGACGACTTTCTTGAACCGCTGCGCAACGCTACTGGAGTATGGATCGAGGGCGGCGACCAGGAGTGGCTGACCCAGCCCTATGCCAACACTAAGTTCGAGGAAGAACTGCACGAGTTGCTCGACCGTGGCGGCGCCATCGGGGGCAACTCGGCCGGCGCGGCTTGCATGACCCGGGTGATGATCGCCAGCGGCCGCCACAACCCGCGTGAAGGGGAAGGGTTCGACCTGCTCCCCGGCGCGGTGGTCGATCAACACTTTCTGAAGCGCAATCGGCCGGACCGCTTGAAGAAGTTCATGGCGGCGCACGGAGACCTGATCGGCTTTGGCATCGACGAACGGACGGCGCTGGTCGTTCGCGTGCGCGATCAGCGATTGACCGTTGTCGGCGACTCGTACGTGATGGCCTATGTGCCCGACCGTGCGGGACAACTCTCGCGGCTCGAAGTCTTGCAACCGGGGGACGTAACCGATATGACCGCGTTACGCGAACAGGAAAACCCGGTCGCCAGTTTCGTCGAAGTCGACGAGAACTTTAAGCCCGAGTCGGTCAACTAGCCGTCGCATCTTTCTGGGCGACGAAATCTCGGCCGGGCTTCGCTCGGCAGCGGGCGACGGTTTGCGGTATGATGCTGGCTCGCGCCGCACGTTTACGTCGTGGCGTTGAACCGAAGGCGGCATTCACGCTTCGCATAATCACTGAAACGCCAGAGCAGTTCTTAGAAGCATGTATCGTTTGCTGACCCAAGCCGGCGGCTCTGCCGCCGATTTCGGTGGCAAAGCCACCGGCTTGGTAGATACGCGCGCTACCGTGAATCGAGAAGCGATCTAGTACATCGCACAGGGAATTTCGTATGAACCCTTTGAAAGTTGCCATTCATGGCGCCGCCGGACGAATGGGCCAGCGGCTGATCGCGCTCGGCTCGGCCGACAAGACGCTGCGCATCGTGGCGGCGGTCGATCGCGCCGGCCACTCGCAAGCCGGTAGTGACGCCGGCACGCTCGCCGGCGCCGGCCCGATCGGCGTGCCCCTGGGGGACAAGCTGCCCGAGGGGGTCGACGTGGTGATCGACTTTTCGGTGCCGGCCGCAGTGCTGGGAATTGTCGATCAGTGCTTGGCGCGGAAGGTCGCGTTGGTCGTGGCGACCACGGGCCTCGAACCGGAGCAGGCCGACAAGGTGCGCGCCGCGGCCAAGACGTTGCCAATCCTCTGGGCGCCGAGCATGAGTCTGGCCGTGAATCTGGCCATGAAGCTGACGGCCGTGGCGGCCGAAGCACTGAAGGACCATCCGACCGGCGCTGATGTGGAAATCATCGAGCGGCATCACCGCTTCAAGGAAGATTCCCCTAGCGGCACGGCGCTGAAGTTCGGCGAAATCGTGCGGCAGAAGATGGGCCAGGGCAAAACGGCCCACGGTCGCGAAGGTCGCCCTGGGGCCCGGCCGCATGATGAGATCGGGTATCACGCCGTTCGCGTCGGCGACAATCCCGGCGAGCACACGATCATTTTCGGACTGCTGGGCGAGACGCTCGAAATTGCCGTCCGCGCCAGCAACCGCGATTGCTACGCCCACGGCGCGCTGGCCGCGGCCAAGTTCCTGGCCGGCAAGCCAGCCGGGCTCTACGGCATGAACGACGTGCTAGGGCTGGGCTAGTCTCAGCCTCGCTTCTGGGTGGCACGCCCACTCGCTGGGCGTGAGGAAGCAACAATAAAACGCCAGCCCCTATGCCGTCATTCCCGCGCAGGCGGGAATCTAGACGCTAACCGCCACCACTAGATTCCCGCCTGTGCGGGAATGACGGTCTGGGTGGGCACGCGATAGCGAATTGCAACCCGTTCTGATCGCAACCTGCGGCTAGCTCGCGTCGGCCGTCGCTTTGGCAAAGACTTCCGCGATGACTTCTTCCAGCGGCGGGTCTTCCACGCTGACGTCTTCGATGTCCTGCGTCTCGAGCAGATGGGCCAGCACCTCGGTCACCCGGCGACGATCGACGCGCAGCTTGGCCCGAGGCGCGTTTGACTCGAGCAACTGCCCGTAGCGCTCCAGTCCGGTGGGCATCGGCGCGTCAGTGGGGAACTGCAGCGTGACGATCTTGTGCCCGCTGAAGCGATCGATGATCCCGCCCAGCGAGCCGTCGTACATGATCTGCCCATCGGCAATCACCACCAGCCGCTGACACAGGGCCGTCACGTCCTTCATGTAATGGCTGGTGAGCAGGATCGAGATTTGTCGTTCCTTCTGGTAGCGCTTGAGGAACGATTGAATGTTGTGCTGGGCGATCACGTCGAGCCCGATCGTCGGTTCGTCCAGGAACAACACCTCGGGCGAGTGGAGCAGCGCCGCAATTAGCTCCATTTTCATCCGCTGCCCCAGGCTCAGTTCGCGGACTGGCTGGCCAAGCACCTTGCCCACGCCCAACAGTTCGACCAGCTCGTCGCGGATGCGATCGAACTCGGCCGGCGCGATGCGATAGATTTGCTGGTGCAGGCGGAACGACTCTTGCGCCGGCAAATCCCACCAGAGCTGATTCTTCTGCCCCATCACCAGCGCGAACCGCCTCCGGTAGGCGTTCTCGCGCCGCCAGGGCACATGGCCCAGCACGGTGGCCGAGCCCGACGTGGGCGTGATCACCCCCGACAGCAACTTGAGCGTGGTCGTCTTGCCGGCCCCGTTGGGCCCCAGAAAGGCCACGAACTCCCCCTGTTCCACCGTGAGGTCGATGCCGCGCACCGCTTCCACGGTTCGCATCTGGCGGTGGAACAAACCGCTGAACGAGGCTCGCAGTCCTTCGGCCTTTTGATAAACGCGATAGTTCTTGGTCAGGCCTTTGATTTCGATCGTTGCCATAGTTGCGGAGATTATAGGCATGCTAGCGCGCGGCTTAAAGGCGGCAGAAGTGACGGACACGCGGCAATGGGGTGGCCACCCCTCGCGTTGTGGGTTTTTGGCCTCGCCGTTATATTTTCATGCGCAACTTCACTGAGCTTGCACCATGTAGCCGCACGGCGAGTACCCCAGGGTGAACCCGCACCGGCTGTCGGACCCTTGTTCCTGTCGCTCGTCGAATGACTGCCTGTGGCCCAGCAACCCCTTCGCATCGGAATCGGACACGACACACACCGGCTGCAACCGGGCGGGCCGCTGCGCCTGGGGGGTGTCGATGTGCCGTTCGACCGCGAAATGGTCGGCCACAGCGACGCCGACGTGCTGCTGCACGCGTTGACCGACGCGCTGCTAGGGGCGGCGGCGCTGGGTGACATTGGCGAACTGTTTCCCGACACCGATCCAGCCAACCGTGGTCGTGACTCGGGCCAGATGCTACAGGCCGCGCTCGCCCAGGTGACCGGGACCGGCTACCGGGTGGTGAATTGCGACATGATCGTGTTTGCCCAGCAACCGAAACTTTCGCCGGTCAAGACGGCCATTCGCACCCGAGTGGCTGAACTGTTGAACGTGCCGGTCGATTGTGTCGGCCTGAAAGCCAAAACCGGTGAACACGTCGGCCCGATCGGGCGCTTAGAGGCCCTGTCGGCCGAGTGCGTTGTCTTGCTTGAAAAAGAACCTTCTGCCAGGTGAAACGAACGAAGCCATGCCAACTACTGCCACTGCTGCCGTGAAGACTACTCCGACCATCGCCACGAACCTGCGCATTCACAACACGCTGACGCGCACCAAGCAAAAGTTCGAGCCCCTCGTGCCGGGGCAAGTGACGATGTACGTCTGTGGTCCGACGGTCTACAAGCCCAGCCACATCGGCCACATGGTCGGCCCCGTGATCTTCGACACGGTCAAGCGCTACCTGGCGTACCTGGGCTATCAGGTGACCTGGGTGGTGAATATCACCGATGTTGACGACAAGTTGATCGTCCGCGCGCGCGAACTGAACACCACGGTCAAAGAGTTGGCCGAGAAGATGACCGGCGACTACATCGCCTGTCTGCACAGCCTGAACGTCACCGGCATCGACAAGATGCCCAAGGCGACCGAGACGCTCGACGAGATGTTGTCGGTGATCAAGGATTTGATCGCCAAGGGGTACGCCTATCCGGCGGCGGGGGACGTCTACTTCGACGTCTCGAAGGACGAAGACTACGGCAAGCTGTGCAACCGCGACCCAGAGCAGATGGAAGCCGGCGCGCGCATCGAAGTCACCGATCGGAAGCGAAACCCTGGCGACTTTGCCCTTTGGAAAGGGGCCAAGCCGGGCGAACCCGCCTGGGACAGCCCCTGGGGCCCTGGTCGACCAGGCTGGCACATTGAATGCACGGCCATGAGCATGAAACTGCTAGGCCCGACGCTCGACATCCACGGCGGCGGCTTGGACCTGCAATTCCCGCATCACGAGAACGAACTGGCCCAGAGCGAATCGCACACCGGCAAGACGTTCGTCCGCTATTGGATGCACAACGGACTGTTGAAGATGGGCAAAGGCAAAATGGCCGGCTCGGTCGGCAACGTGCTGAATGTGGTCGATGCGTTGACGAAGACCTCGGCCGAGGTGTTGCGGTTTTTCATCGTCAACACTCATTACCGGTCGCCGATCGACCTGGGGGACTTCGACCCTAAGGTGCATGACATTCCCTCGGGCCTGGCCGCGGCCGACAAGTCGTTCGAGACCTTCCTGCGTTTTGCCCAGCGTTACGAGCGAATCACCGGCACAAGCTTCTACAAGCTGAACGCCCCGACGCGCCGTGACGACAGCCGGCAGTTGTCACGCCCCGAGTTCGCGCAGCTGGCCACCAAATACGTCGAACACATGGACGACGATTTCAACACCGGCGGCGCGGTCGGCGTGATGTTCGAGTTGGTGACGGCCCTGAACCGGCTGGCCGACGAGGCCAAGCTGGAAGCCGATCCCAAGGCGGCCGCTCGGGCCGATTTCGAGCAAGGCGCTCTGCTGCTGAAAGAGTTCATGCAAGTGCTCGGCCTGATGCTGACCGCCCCGGCGTCGCCGGCCACGGGGGCCGACGGCGATCTGGTCGGCAAGCTGATGAAGCTGATCATCGAGCTGCGGGCCGAAGCGCGCAAGACCAAGAACTTTGCCATGGCCGACCAGATTCGCAAGGGCCTGACCGAGTTGAACATCGTGCTCGAAGACCGGGCCAACGAAACTTCCTGGTCGGCGAAAAAGTAACGCTCAAATGCCAGCCACGGAGTCACCGAGACACGGAGGTTGGCACGGAGGAAGGGAAAGGGTAGTCACTTGTGCGACAAACACCCCTCCCTGACAGGGAGGGGCTGGGGGAGGGTAAAGATGTCGTGCTGCGGCGACGGATGGACTTCGGAACGCCTCGCCTTCACCCCTGCCCCGGAACCGTGACCACCATGTTGTCGCGGTGGATTACTTCCTGGTACGGGCAATGTCCCAACTGGGCGGCGATCGCGTCGGTTCGCTGGCCGCGAATCTTTTGCAGGTCACTCGCGTCGTAGTTCGTCAAGCCGCGGGCAAATTCCACCCCGGCCGGGTCCACGAGCGCCACGACATCCCCCTTCTTGAAGTCGCCAGTCACCTGCGTGACGCCAATCGCCAGCAGGCTGCGCCCCTGCTGCTCGATCGCGCGGCGTGCGCCGGCATCGAGCACCAGCTTGCCGCGCGGCTGGGCGGTGAACCCAATCCAGCGCTTCCACGACGGAATGCTGCCACCTTGAGCGACGAACAATGTCCCGACCGCTTCGCCGGCGACGATCCGGCGCAGCGCCCCCGGCTCGCGCCCGCTGGTGATGATCACATTCTCGCCGGCCACGGTACACATGCGGGCGGCGTTCAGCTTGCTGGTCATGCCCCCTTTGCTCAGGCCGGTCTTCACGTCGCGCGCCAGGTTGAAGATCGACTCATCCAGCCGCGTCACCGTGGGAATGAGTTGTGCGCCTGGTTGCCGCGGGTCGCCGTCATACAGCCCGTCGACATCGGACATCAGCACCAGCAGCGGCGCGCGGATCAGATTGGTCACCATGGCCGCCAGCCGGTCGTTGTCGCCAAACGTGGTTTGCAGCTCTTCGACGCTGACGGTGTCGTTTTCGTTGATGATCGGCAGCGCGCCCAACTCGAGCAACGTCAGGATCGTATTCCGCACGTTCAAGTACCGGGGCCGATCGTCCAAGTCATCGGCCGTCAGGAGAATCTGCGCGGCATGCCGGCCGTGAACCTTCAACGCCTTGTCGTACGCGTGGACCAGGTAACACTGACCGATGGCGGCGACGGCCTGCAGATGGGCCAGATCGGTGGGGCGCTGCTTCATCCCCAACTGTCCCATCCCGGCGCCGACGGCCCCCGAACTGACCAGCGCCACGCGCCGGCCGGTGCTCATCAGGTCGTGCAGTTCCTCAACCAGGGCCGCGATTCGCTCATGGTTCAAACCGCCCCCCGGGTGGGTCAGGACACGGGTGCCCACTTTGACCACGATGGTGCCAGCGGCGGCGGCGATTTCCTGCCGTAACAATTCAGTCATCGCGATCTAAGCTTCCTGGCCGGACGGCGGGCTGGGCAAACGGTGATTGAAAAATGGAGCGTAACGAGCAAATGTTATACGGCACGGCTGCGGCGCGCCCCGTGGCACAGATTGCACGGGGCGGGCGCATCCTGAATGCCTGACGCATGATACCGCTCGCCCCCTCGAACCCGCCAGAGTACATCATATGAGGGGCGGGTGTCAGCGCCGGTTCACGATTCGGGGCGCGGACGCTTTCGATTTTAGTTCGGTTCTCATAGAATTGGCGTTATGAGCGACCTGCACCACGAATGCGGTATTGCGGCCGTTTATCATCTTCCCTCGGCAACTCCCAGCGAGTTGTGTCCCGAGGTGTTGCCCAATGAAGTTTCCCGGCTACTGCCGCGGATGCTCTTGGACATCCAGAACCGCGGGCAGCTTTCCGCGGGGATGACCACCTACGATCCTGACCGTCGCCAGTTGTTGGCCACGTACAAGGAACTGGGCTCGGTCAGCGAGGTGTTCCGCCTCAGCCACCGCGGCAAGGCCGAAAGCCTGATGAAGGAATTCGCCGGGCGGGCGGCCATTGGCCAAGTGCGCTACGCCACCTGTGGCGCCGAAGACGTCGATTATGCCCAGCCGTTCGAGCGGCAGCATCTGCAAAAACACAAGTGGTTCAGCTTTGCCTTCAACGGTCAGTTGGCCAATTACCAGCAGCTGCGCGACGAGGTGATGGCCTCGGGGGACAGTCACCTGTCCCGTGACACCGACACCGAAATCATCCTGCACGCTCTGGGTAAGGAGCTGTCGAACGAGGCCCCCGATGGCCCGCGGATGTCGCTGGTCGAGTTGTGGCAGCGCGTCAGCCGGCGTTTTGACGGGGCCTATTCGCTGGTCCTGCTGACGGCGCTGGGCGATATGCTCGTGGTTCGCGATCCGCTGGGACTCAAGCCCTTGTGCTATGCCAAGGTTGGGCCGCTGTTCGCCACAGCCAGCGAGAGCGTGGCCCTGTTGAATCTGGGCTTCCCGGCCGAGTCGATCAAGTCGCTGCTGCCGGGTCAGGCCATCTCGATCACCAACGGCAACTTCGAGATTCACCGCTTTGCCAATAGCCCGCGACACGCCCACTGCTTCTTCGAGTGGATCTACTTTGCCAACGTGGCCAGCACGATGGACGACCGGAGCGTGTACCTGTCGCGCACGGCGCTGGGCGAAGAGTTGGCCCGCCTGGAGACGGTCGCGATTGATGACGACACCATCGTCGTCCCGGTCCCCGACACCAGCAAGGCGGCCGCCGACGCCATGGCCTTCAAACTGGGTGTGCCGTCGCGCGAAGGGCTGATTCGCAACCGCTACACCGGTCGCACCTTCATCGAGGGTTCGGCCGGCCGCCGCCGCAAGGCCGAGAGCAAGTACACCCCGCTGCGCGAAGTGCTGGCGGGCAAGCGGGTGTTCCTGGTCGAAGATTCGATCGTCCGCTCGACCACCATGAAAGTGCTGCTGCAGCGGATTCGCGACCTGGGAGGCGCCCGCGAGATTCACGTTCGCGTAGCTTGCCCGCCGATCGTGGCGCCGTGCTTCTACGGCATCGATATGTCGACGATCGACGAACTGTTCGCCCCCAAGTTCCTCGACAATGGCGTCCTCACGCCCGAGGTCCAGGATCGAATGGCCCAGGTGCTGGGGGCCGACTCGTTGCGCTACCTGCCGGTCGATTCGATCGCTCGGGCGCTGGAGTTCGACGACGATCAACTGTGCCAGGCCTGTATCACCGGCGAGTACCCGACCGCGGCGGGCAGACAGCTCTATCAGATTGCGCTCGACAACTCGGCGCGGGGCGTTCCGGCGCGCCGCACGTACGAAAACGCTCCGGCGTAGTCCGGCGTTCGTCTTTCGCGGCGGCGTTCAAACCACCGCTTGAATCCCGGCGGGCGAATCTTGCACGGCGGTGAACTTCTGGACCCAGGCCAGTTGCCGATTCAACGTGTCGAGCTTAGTCTTGGCCGCGGTCATCTCGGAATTGCTATCGGGCTGACTCTGTAACTGCTCGACGGCGTTTGACTGATCGTTGATCTGCTTGGTCAGGAACGACGGCAGGTCGATTGTCTCGTCGGCCTGAATCCCCTCGGAATCCATGTTCAATCGCAACTGGGTCAGGTCTTGCGCGTCGCCCGGGGACAACACTCCGGCATCGGTCAGCTTTTGCACGACTTCGCTCAACTCGCGAGGGCTGATCTGGTGGATGTCGTACTGGGCCAGAATCGCCCGGGCCTTGGCCGTGGGGCCCAGGGCCGACATCGTGGCCGAGTTCGGCGGCGTGCCACCGATGGACGGCAAATTCAAAAACGGGTTGCCCGACGAGCCGCTGCCGGTCAGGCTGGGCAAGCGACTGGTGATGCTGGAAATGTCCATCGGTCTGCTCCACTTGCGCGCGGGACGTGATCAGTTGCCGCCGCGAGATTGCAACAACCGTGCCGAACGCCGCCGCGGGACACATGCAAGCGCTGCCTGAAGCGCGGAATCGCCGGCAATACACGAAGAAAAACGCTGGCGATCACGCCGCTTCATCAATCGCAAGCGATCAAGCCTAATCGCCAAGAAAGCAGCAATCTCCGCCGCTAGCGGCAGAAACGGCGCACTGTCACTTGCGCTGCATTTCGCCCAGCCGTAGAGTAGAATCGAAGCATGCATCCGTCGGCACATACTTGCAGTAGCTACCGATGAGTACGACCTCCTCCTATCTCGATCGACTCCTAGAGCCGTTCGTGGGTGTTTTCCCGCCCGAAGTAGCAGCCAAAGTCTCGGACCTGCGCGCCGATGATGCGATGCAAGCCCGGATCGACTATCTGGCCGATCGCGCGAATGAAGGGCTGCTCACGGCGGATGAACGGGGCGAGTACGAAGCCTATCTCCACGCCATCGACGTGATCTCGATTCTGCAGGCCAAAGCGCGTTCTCAGCAGCGAAAGCTGGCATGATGGACGAGGCGTTGCGGACGCTCGTACGCCAGCGCGCTCGGGACGTTTGCGAGTATTGCCGCCTGCCGCAACAATCATCGCGATTCGTGCGATTTCACATCGAGCACATTATCGCCCGACAGCATGGTGGATCGAGCGAGGCCGACAACCTGGCGCTGTCGTGTGGCCTCTGCAATTACCACAAGGGGCCAAACATTGCGGCCTTGGACCCGTTGACGGGTGCGCTTGTTCCCTTATTCCATCCTCGACGTGATTCTTGGGCTGAACACTTCGAGTGGCGCGAGACGGTCGTTGTTGGGATAACTCCGATCGGCCGAGCCACGGTGCGGTTGCTGGCGATGAACGATCGGCAACGTGTCGAGGTTCGCGACAATCTCCTGACGGAAGGCGAGTCTTTCGCAGGCTAAGTTTCGCGCAACTGGCGAGGACGCTAGTCGCGGATACCTTGCCCTACTTCAAAGCTTTGCGGAACTCGCTGCGGAAGACCGGCAAGCCGGCCAGCCGGGTTCTGCGTTCGAAGTGGGTGCGATAGTCCAGATCGTGCTCGGCCGCGCTTTCGACCACCGGCAACGGTCCTTCCAGGCGGCTGCAGCGGGCGATCATCTCGAGCGTCGTCTGGAAATACTCTTCGACATCGGTCCAGAAGTGCAACGCGCCGCCGGGCACCAGCGTCCGCTCGGCGTCGGCCAGAAACGCTTCGTTCAGCACGCGGCGTTTCTTGTGCCGCGCCTTCCACCACGGATCGGGGAAGTAAACATGGATCGCCTGCACGCCGGCGGTCGGCAATCGCTCGCGAAACACGCGCAGCCCGTCGCCGTGAACCATCCGCGCGTTGGTCAGATTGCGTTGCCCCAGCTTGGACGCCGCCAGCTTGGCGTAGCGAAGGGCCATCTCGAGGCCGAGCAGATTGCACTCCGGGTGCGCCGCCGCCGCGCCGGTCAAGAACAACCCCTTGCCGCTGCCGAGTTCCACGACCAGCGGGGCCGCGCGCCCGAACAAGGCGACGTCATCCCACGGCTGGGGCAGATCGTCGAACTCCTTGAGCCAGCCCGACAGGTCGATGTCGTGGCCAATCGTGCGTACCGCGCGGCGATTCATCGATGCTTCTCGAACTTGAACGAGCCTACTTGCTCGTCTCCCCAGTGCGCAGCCGGTCGAGCGGCAGCGCCACGCCCCGCAGCTCTCCCTCGCAGACCAGCACGCGATCGACGAACTCCTGGAAGCGGAAGACCATCATCACGTCTTTCCGCATCTTGGTCAGCTTGATCGCCACGACCAGCCGCGCGCCGGGTAACACCGGGTCGCGAAAACGTACTCCGTCCAGGCCGCCGAACCCGAGGATGGCATTCTCGGACATCAGCTTGGTACTGACGACATAGTAGCTCGACAACTGTGCCGCCGCCTCGCACATCAGCACGCCCGGCATCAGGGGCATGCCAGGCATGTGCCCGCGCGCCCAAAAGGCGTCGGGCTTCAGGTCCAAGTACCCGACGCAGATATGCTGCTCGGGATCGGTGTGGACCACCGCCGTCAACTGCTCCATCTCGAAGCGCTGTGGATTCGCGCGGCGTATCGCTGCTGTGTCGGCCACCACCCGGTCGAGGTCGATCTGCCCCGGGTCGATGATCAGTTCTTTCTCGGCCAAGGCGGCGTCTCCGGAACTTTCATCCCCTTTTGACGAACCCGGTCGCTTAGGTCTTCACACGGTGACGCTTGGCCTTGCGGGCCTTGCTGTTGGCGGGGCGGGCGCCGTGGTTCGATTTCTTTAAGCCGCGATGTGGCTTGGCCATAGGACGATGACTCCTTCAATTTCGATGTACGTTGTTTGGTCGTGGCAGGTTGGCAAAAACACCAGCCCAGGCCGCGCCCGATTCATGGTCGAGCATAACAATTACGCCGCCGGTCGAAAAGACGGGGAGCCGGCCACCCGAGCGGCGCAATTCATCCCCCACGGCACGCCGACTATGATGGCGTGATTCTTTTGCCCCCTAGGGTAGCGCCCGGTAAGCCAGCAGTCACGCCATGATCAGCCAGCCCCCCACGCCATCGAACGGCCGATACTGCCTTGTCGGCGCTGGCTCGTCGGGGCTGACGGTGGCCAAGAACTTGCTGGCGCTAGGGCTGCCGTTCGATTGCTTCGAGCGCGAAGACGACGTCGGCGGCAACTGGTACTACGGCCGGCCGGCCAGCAGCGTGTACGCCTCGACGCACCTGATTAGCTCGAAGCGGTACACCGAGTACACCGACTTTCCCATGCCCGCCGAGTATCCCCCCTACCCCAGCCATCGGCAGGCGTGGGAATATCTGCGGTCCTACGCGCGGCATTTCGACCTGTACCGGCACATCACGTTTGGCGTGTCGATCGAGTCGATCGAGCCGGCCGACGGGGCCTGGCGCGTCGTCACGTCGGACGGGCGCTCGCAGGTCTATCGCGGCGTGGTGATCGCCAATGGTCACAACTGGGATCCGCGCTGGCCCGACGTGCCGGGTACGTTCAACGGCACGCTGCTTCATTCCTGCCAGTACAAGACTCCCGACGTGCTGGCCGGGCGGCGCGTGCTGGTCGTCGGTGGGGGCAACTCGGGCTGTGACATCGCCGTCGAAGCCGCGCAACATGCGGCCGAGGTCCACTTGAGCCTGCGGCGCGGATATCACTATGTTCCCAAGTTCCTGCTGGGCAAGCCGGTCGACGCGTGCAACGAATGGATGCTGCGCAAGCGATTGCCCTTGTGGCTCAGGCGGAAGATATCGCAGGTCTTGTTGCGTTTGTCGGTCGGGCGTCCCGAATCGTACGGCTTGCCACGGCCGGACCACGAGTTGTACGAGACTCATCCGATCGTCAATTCGCAGTTACCCTATTTCGCCGGTCACGGCCGGATTCGCGTGCGCCCTGATCTGGCCGAGTGGTGCGGCAACGAGGTGCGCTTCGCGGACGGCAGCCAGACGCCGTTCGACGTGGTCGTCTGTGCGACGGGCTTCAAGATTTCGTTTCCGTTCATCGACCGCCGCTGGCTCAACTGTCGCGACGAGCGGCCCGAGCTTTACCTGAACATTTTTCATCCCGAGTTCGACACGCTGTGCGTGGCGGGGTTGCTACAACCCGACAGCGGCCAGTGGGGCCTGGTCGATTATCAGGCGCAGTTGATCGCCCGGTTCTTTGCGTCACTCGACAATGTCGCGACGTTCGACAAAGGTGCAACCGTGGCCGAGCAATTCCGCCGAGCCAAGGCGAACCCAAGCGACGATCTCGGCGACGGAATTCACTATCTCCGCTCCACGCGACATCAGCTAGAAGTCGAACACTTCAGCTACCGCGAACGACTGAAGAAGTGGATCGCGAAGTTTGACGTGGCAAAGAGGGATTAGGGGCTAGGGGCGAGAGACGAGAGGCTAGGGAAGAACGGAAGGCACACGATTCGGCTTGGCCACTCGTTCTCCAACTGGGTAGCCCCGACAACTAGTTGTCGGGGTTGCGCAGCAACAAGAGGGATCGTGGAAAGTCCGAATCGCCAAGAAATCGCCTCACAGGAACTCGCCCTCTTGTCGCTGACGCGACCCGGACAACAAGTTGTCCGGGCTACCCTCTGCAATTTCGTCGTGCTCTAGGCAATCTCTGGCAATTCTGGAAGGCGATAGAAATCCCGAAGGTATCGCGCCAGTTCCGCCACCTCTCGACTAACGTAATTACCGTACCACTTTTCCATCTCGGCGGTGCGTTGTGATTGTTCAACAAAGTTGTAGTGAAACCAATGATAAAGCCGGATCAGTACTTCACTACTGGTCGGCCGCAAAGTGATACGCAAAGTCATCGGCGTAGCCTTGGGGTCATTTGTTGGGAACGCGGGACTGAGGCCACCAAACAAAGACTTCTTCCACTTACCTCGTCGCAGATGCAGTACGAAGTTGTCGATTTCCGCGGACTCATCAAATCTCCATTCGCCTTGGATTGAAGTGCGCAGGAAGGCTTTCAGGACATCATGCACATTGTCGGCAAACGGAATCGTAAATGCGTGCTGCCACTCGATGATGCGAATCATGTTGACTCCAAGAAAACTACCCGATCAACGCCGATCCCTTTTATCGGTGTCTACAGCTGACAGACCTGATGTCACTCCGGCCAAGTAATCGGCACGCCCACAGTACGATGCTCCTCGTACCAGCGTGCCGAACTCCAACGCCAATCGGTCGCCTGGGCAACCAATCCCGCTCGAACGGGATTCAGGTGCATGTAGCTGAGCTTTTCTTCAATCTTCTGGCGTGAATAGAGGTTGAACGTGTGGTATTTCGCTTGCCAGGTCGGCTCGGCCTGATCGGTCACTTGGCCGTAGTTAGTTAGCGTTTTTGCGAACAACTCTTTGATGCGAATGCCGCTCGTTCGCTTCCATTGCTTCATTGCTTCGCTCAATTCTCCCGGTTTGGCGAACCAGAGGATGGCGTGGACGTGATCGGGCATGACGACAAAGCCGACGCATTTGCCCATTAGTCGACGCAATTGGGCGTTCAACGCGCCGAGGACGCACCTTTTGGACTGGTCGTCGTCAAGCAATCGCCGCCGTCGGTAACAAGAAAATGTCACGAACTGGGCATGTGATTCCTGGTCGTAGATTACTCGTTTCGGCATGACGATTGATTGACGAATACGGTTGGTGGCCGTTCGAGCAGTATGTTCCCTACCCGAGCCCTCTTGTTCGTCTGCGACGAACCCCGACAACAAGTTGTCGCGGCTACCCATCCTAAGCCACGCCAAAGGTCCAAAGTCTTACGACTTCGGCTACCTTGCAGCCGTCAGAACTCCAGCACCAGGTGATCCTGCCCGAGTTCCGTGCGCGGGAAGATGCGCTGGGCGTCGGCCAAGCCCACGGGGTCTTCGACGCCTTCTTCGGGCACGACGTGGATCAGGACCAAGCGTCCCACGCCGGCGGCTTTCGCCACCTGGGCCACGGCCGAGGTATAGCTGTGGCCGGTGAACTCGGCCCACTCGCTCTTGGCGGTCGGAAAGTTGCACTCGTGCAGCAACAGATCGACGCCGCGAATCTTCTCGATGTATGCCGAGTTCGGCCGCGCCGTCGTGTCGGTGATGTACGCCAGCGAATGACCAGGCCAATCGAGCCGGAAGCCGATCGACCCGCCGGGATGTTCGAGCGGAAAACTCGTCAGCGTCCCCAGCTTGGCCAGCGACGTCGGCCCCACGAGCGGCTGGAACGTACACCCCAGCGGCGCGGGAAACAGAAACTCGCTCAACAGGTGTTGTTGCACGGCCGCCAGCTTTTCCGCTTCGCCGTGAACGGTCACGCGCTTCAACGGGTGCTGGGCATTGATGTCCAGCAAGAAGGTCAGGCCGGCAACATGGTCCAAGTGTACATGCGAGAGGAAAATGTCGAGCTCGTCACCCTCTAGATAACGCGGCAGGCGGAACATGCCGGTGCCCGCGTCGAGCACGACTCCCACCTCGGGCAAAACGACACAAGCGGTATGCCGTGTCTCGCTGGGGTGATAGCCGGCGGTGCCGAGCAGAACGACTTTCATAGTCGGCGGCAATCAAGCGCTGGGTGCTGGACGATCGTCTCGGAGGAGCCGAACTATTGTCCCATGCCGACAATACGGACGGCAATGGCATTCGCCGAGCCGGCAGCGTGAATCTGGCAAATCGGCGACGTCGACAGTAGAACCACAGGGAAGAATCCCGGCAATGCTCCCCGATTCGTAATCTTGGAACCTTCGGCCAGGTAGCTCGACATGCTCAGAGCGGAAATCGTTTCGATCGGCGATGAATTGACCAGCGGCCAGCGTCTGGACACCAACAGCCAATGGCTCAGCCAACGGCTCGGCGAGATCGGCGTGCCGGTGGTCGCTCACGTGACGGTCGCCGACGATCGTGCGGCCAACGTCGAGGTGTTTCGCCAGGCGGTCGCCCGAGCCGAGATCGTGATCGCGACCGGCGGGCTGGGGCCGACCGCCGACGATCTGACGCGCGAAGTGCTGGCCGAGGTGGCCGGCGTGCCACTGGAACTCGACCCGGCTCAGCTCGAACACATTCAGCGCATCTTCTCGCGCCGCCAGCGCCCCATGCCCGAGCGCAATCGAGTCCAGGCTCTGTTCCCAGTCGGCAGCCAACCGATCTTCAATCCCGAGGGGACCGCGCCGGGCGTGGCCATGCGCATTCCGCGCGCTGACGGCACGGCTTGCCATGTGTTTGCCCTGCCCGGCGTGCCGGCCGAGATGTTCCAGATGTGGGCCGGCTCGGTTCGCCCTGCCCTGTTCGAGTTGGGCGCCGGCCAGCAAGTCTTGGTCCATCATCGGATCAAATGCTTTGGCGTCGGCGAAAGCGACTTGGAACAGATGCTCCCCGACCTGATCCGCCGTGGCCGAGTGCCACAGGTGGGCATCACCGTCAGCGACGCCACGATCACGCTACGGCTCACCGCTGCTGGTCTCAATGAGGCCGCCTGTCGCGAGCAGATGCGGTCGACGATCGACACGATTCACGAGTGCCTGAGTTCGCTCGTCTTCGGCGAGGAGGAGGACGAGCTTGAGGATGTTGTCTTGCGCCAGCTCGCTCAGGCTGGCGCGACGTTGGCGACGGTCGAGTGGCACACGGCCGGGCTCTTGGCCCGCAGCCTGAGCCGTGGCGAGACGGCCAGCCCGACCTTCGCCGGCGGGGTCATCCTGAGGGCGGGGGACAAGGCGTCGGCGGGTTTGACCGCTCCGGTCGCCGCGGCGGCTGCTGACTTGGCAAGAGCCATCGCCGCTTACCCGAGCGGGCCAGCCAGCGAAATCGAGGCGGCAGCTCGCCGGCTGGCCACGGCGGCCCGCGAGGCCTGGGGGACCGACTATGCGTTGATTGTCGGGCCGGCGCGAGTTCTGGCCGGCGCGGCGGGCGAGGCGGGCGATGTGCCCCTGGCCCTGGCCACGCGGGACCGGGCCAAGGCCCGAACCGTGAGCCTGGCCGGGCATTCGGCCCTGATCCGGCCGCGGCTGGCCAAGCAGGCGCTCGATTTCCTTAGGCTGGCCCAGTTGAATCCTGCTTCGCTGGACGATTCGGCTCGCTAAGATGCCATTTGCGTAAGATGATGGTAGCGGGTCAGCCGGGCTTCGCACGCCCAGGGGCCCTGGCCGTGCCGCCGCCATCGCATCGCCACTCGTCTTTTGCGTGAGCCAAGTGTCCGCCCCCAGTCGCACTCCCGCTCCACGACCCGTGCAGCGCGCCACCTCGTCGCTGGTCGCCAAGATGTCGACCTTCGCCGTGGTGCTGGTGGTGCTGACCGCCGGCATCGTCGGCGGCGCTGCCTATCGGTTCGCTCACGTCGCGCTCGAGGAACAGATTCAGCAAGGACTGGCCGAGTTGGTCGAAGATCGTGAATCGCGCGTGCTGGGCTACATTCACCAGCAACTCGACTGGGTTGGCTACCTGACCACCCGTCCGCGAATGCGCTCGACGCTGGCCGAGCCAGTTGCCAACGAGCAGGTGGTTGCCTCGACCCGGGCCGATTGGCGGCGGGTGATGGAGGACATGCGTGACAACGTGCCCAGCTTCGTGTCGCTGCGGCTGGCCGATCGGCAAGGGCGCGTAATCGTAACCACCGAAGAAGGGGACGCGCTCCGCGACGTATCGCCACTCGAAGCGTTTCAACAGGGATCGCAGCACCGCTTCATCAGCTTTCCCACGCGAGCCGACGACGGGCGCTATTTGGCCTGGCTAGCGGGACCGGTGCGCAGTCGGGATGAACTGGTGGGCGTGCTATTGGTGCAAATCAATGCCGAACCGCTGGTTGATATTCTGCGCGATCGGAGCCACCTGCAACGATCCGAAACAGTCGAACTACTCGCGCGGCGCGACGGCTCCGGTCAAAGCGTGCTCAATGCTCAGTTACACGTCAACCAGATGGACCAGCCGGCTAGTCCCGCCGTCGGCGAGGGAGCCACGGGATTTCAACAGGTCCGCAACCAGTTCGGCGTGCCGCTCTTGGCGGCGTATGGCCCAGTGGGTTATGAGAGTTGGACGATCGTGGCCGAGGTCGACCTGGCCGACGCCTACCGGCCGCTGGCCGAGTTGCGCAACACGCTGCTGGGGCTGTTGCTGGTGGTGCTGTTTGTCGGCGGGGCGGCGGCCCATTTTTTGGCCAAGCGTTTGACCTGGCCAGTGGTGCAATTGGCCCGGGCGACCGAAGCGGTGGCCAGCGGCGCGCTGACCACGCGCGTCGAAGTGCCGTCAACCGACGAGATCGGCGCGCTAGCCAGCGCGTTTAACCGGATGACCGAGGAGCTGAACAACTCGTACGCGCTGCTGGAACAACGCGTGACCGAGCGGACCCGGGAACTGGCCCACTCGGAAGAGGCGTTGCGGGCCCAGGCGCTGATCCTGCAATCGATCTTAAACAGCATGGGTGACGGCGTGGCGGTCTGTGACGCCCAGGGAAAGTTCCTCATTTTCAACCCGGCGGCCCAGCGCGTGCTGGGGATCGATCCGCCGGCCGACGGCACCCAGCCCTGGACGAATCATTTCGGCTTTATGCTATCGGATCGTGTCACGCCGTATCCGTTCGAGGAGCTGCCGCTGGTGCGGGCAATGCGCGGCGAGCCAACCGATGCGGTCGATATCTTTGTCGAACGACCCGATCATTCGCAGACCTGGATCAGCAGTACCGGCCGCCCGTTGGTCGACGAAGCGGGTCAGACCCAAGGGGGGGTGGTGGTATTCCGAGACATCACCGCCAGCCGCCGCGCCGACGCCGCCCTGCGTCAGGCCGAGGCGCGGTACGGGCTGTTGGTGAACAGCCTGCCACTGGTGACTTGGAACAAGGATTTGGAAGGCCGGTTCACGTTCGCCAATCGGCTCTGGTGCGAGCGACACGCGAAAACATTGCCAGAAATTTTGGGCAAGAATGACAACGACTTCTCGCCCCCCGAACTGGCGAACAAATACCGCGAAGACGACCGACACGTCCTCGAAACCGGCCAGGTGTTTCAGGCCATCGAGCGGTTTCGCAAGCCGGACGGCAGCGAGATCTATATCCAGACGTTCAAAGCTCCGGTATTCGACGCCGACGGCAAGATCGTCGGCACGCAAGGCATGGCCTGGGACGTCACCCCGCTGAAGCGCACCGAAGAAGAGCTGCGCCGCGCGCGCGAGGAAGCCGAAGCGGCCAGCCGGGCCAAGAGCGCGTTCCTGGCCAACATGAGCCACGAGATTCGCACGCCGATGAACGGCATTATCGGCATGAGCGAATTACTGCTCGATTCGCCCCTGTCGACCGAGCAGCGCAGCCATCTGACCGTGATTCGCGAATCGGCCGAGTCGCTGCTGGCGGTGATCAATGCCGTGCTCGACTTCTCGAAGATCGAAGCCGGCCGATTGGAACTGGACGTCCACGAGTTCGCGCTGCGCGACGCGATTGGCGACATCATGCGATTGCTCGGCGTGCGCATTCACACGCCGCGGCTGGAGTTGGTGGCCGACGTGAGCGACGACGTACCCGATCGGCTGTTGGGAGATGTTGGGCGATTAAGGCAGGTGTTGGTGAACCTGATTGGCAATGCCATCAAGTTCACGGCCGAGGGAGAAGTGCGGCTGAACATCAGCCTGGCCGAGGCGCCGCCCGGTGAGTTGATGCTGCACTTTGCGGTCCACGACACCGGCATCGGCATTTCCCCCGACATTCAGGAAACCATTTTCCAGCCCTTCGAACAGGCCGACACCTCGACCACGCGGAGATTCGGCGGCACGGGACTGGGGCTGAGCATTTCGGCACGACTGGTCGAATTGATGCACGGCAAGATTTGGGTCGAAAGCGAGACCGGCCACGGCAGCGTGTTCCACTTCACGGCCCAGTTGCAGTTGGCGCCGGCCGAAACTGTCGAGCCGCTCAACGGCGCGCTGGCGCCGACCGAGTCGCTGCAAGTGCTGATCGTCGAGGATCATCCGTCACAGCGGGCCGTGCTGGAAAAGCACTTTTCCGCCTGGCACATTCCCGTCACCGCGGTGGCCAGCGCCGCGGCCGCTCGCGAAGCGTGCCGCGGCGCCTCGCGTCCGTTCACGATCGCGTTACTCGATTCGCTAATTGGCCAGGACGACGGCTTTGAGCTGGCGCATGAACTGCACCACGAAGGTTGGATCGAAGCGGCGCCGATCATGCTCTTGAACCCGGGCAGCCAACTCGCCGATTTGGGACGCTGCCGGCAATTGCAACTGCAGCACTATCTGGTCAAGCCGGTGAAGCCGTCCGATCTGTTCGACCTGTTGGGCAAGGTGGCCGACAACCTGCAGCGTAGTAACGGCGAGCCGGTCGCCCCGCCGCAGCGTCACCACAACGTGCAACGCTTGCGGATCCTGCTGGCCGAGGACAGCCAGGTGAACCAGTTGGTCGCGGTGCGACTGCTGGAGAACCGCGGCCACGAGGTGGACGTGGTGAACAACGGCGAGCTAGCGCTCGAAGCCCTGGCCCGCGACCAGTTCGACGTGGTGCTGATGGATGTGCAAATGCCTGGCATGGACGGCCTGACGGCGGCCGCGGAAATCCGCCGCCGCGAACAAGGAACGGGCCGCCACGTGCCAATTATCGCCCTGACGGCGCACGCCCTGGCCGAGGATCGGCAGCGCTGCCTGGATGCCGGCATGGACGGCTATGTCTCGAAACCGGTGCGGCCCAAGGAGCTGTTCGATGCCGTCGAACGGCGCGGCTGCCCGGCCGAGGGGGCGACCAATGGCCAGCCGGCGCCACACCCGACGGGCGTGGTGCTCGATCTGGACGGGGCGCTGGCCCGGTTGCACGATGACCGGCCGCTGTTGGCCGACCTGGTCCGGGTGTTTTTGAGCGAATGTCCCAAGCTAGAGGCGAATCTGCGGACGGGAATGCGGGAAAGAAATGTGGCGGCGGTTCGGTTGGCTGCCCATACTATTAAAGGGGCGGTGGGCAATTTCCTGGCCCGGCCAGCGTTCGAGGCGGCCTTGCGACTCGAAACTCTGGCGCGGAGTGGTAACCTGGAGCAGATGGACGAAGCGTTTCCCCCGCTTGAGGTCGAGCTACAGCGGCTGGTCGCCGCCTTGCACGACGTGAACCTGAGCGGTTAAGTTGTTTAAGCTTTTACCAGACGTTATCCCCGTGTTAGCGCGCTCACGATCCCATGGTCGCACGCCCGGGAGCGCTCGATGACCAGCGAGTCGCTCGACACGGTGTCCGATTTGATCGCCGAGCATTGCACGCATAGACTCTCACGCATGACCGATGTGCTTGTCGTTGACGATTCCGCAACCGAACGCCGTGTCACCGGTGGGTTGCTTGCCAAGGCGCCGGGGGTGTCGGTGCGCTATGCGGTCGATGGCCAAGACGCGCTGCGTCAAATGGAAGAGCGCTTGCCCGAACTAGTGCTCACCGACTTGCAGATGCCCAATCTGAGCGGCCTGGAACTGGTCGTCGAAGTCCGACGCCGGTTTCCGTTGGTTCCCGTCGTGGTGCTTACGTCACAGGGTAGCGAAGAGGCCGCGGTGGCCGCGCTGCAAAGGGGGGCGGCCTGCTATCTGTCCAAATCGCGGCAGTCCGACGAACTGCTCGAAACAATCGACACCGTCTTGTCGGCCACGCGGGCCAATCGGCACCAAGGCCGGTTGATGGACTGTCTGGCCGAGACGCGTTGGAAGTACTCGCTCGACAATGACATCGCCTTGATTCCGCCGCTGGTCGATCAATTGCGGCAAGACTTGGCGCGAATGCAATTGTGCGATGAAACCGGGCTGACGCGCGTCGGCATTGCCGTACACGAAGCACTGGTCAACGCGGTCCAGCACGGCAACCTGGAAATGAAGTCCGAGTTGCGCGAGTCCGACGAGTGTAAATACCAGGCGCTGATCGAACAGCGTCGCCGCGAGCAACCCTTTTCCGGCCGGCGGGTGCATGTGGACGTCTCGGTCACTCACGACGAAGCGCGCATCATCATCCGGGATGAAGGCCCAGGCTTCGATCCTTCGACGCTGCCCGACCCGACCGATCCGTGCAACTTGGAACGGGTCTACGGTCGCGGGCTGCTGCTGGTCCGCACGTTCATGGAAGAGGTGCGGCACAACTCGACGGGCAATCAGATCACGATGGTCAAACGCCGCGAGTCATAGGCGCGGCACGGTGACATCTGGGCCGCTCCGCTACGTCGCTTCGCCGTTGGGCACCATGACAAAGGCGCTGGCCACTTCGTCCGGAATGCGCGCCAAGTTGCCGGTGGCGAAGGTGATGAACGCCCACTCGGTTTCGCCGGCCGCCATGATTTCGCCGTCGCTCACGCGACGCAGCTGATAGCGCCGCAGGCAGGAAAACTTGCGCGACTGGGCCAGCCACGTGCGCACGACCAACTCCTCGTCGACCAGCGCCGAACGCAGATACTTGATCTCGTGCCGCCGCACGACCCAACCAGCGCCGAGTTTGAAATACGCCTCGGTCGGCCACCCCTGGGCCGCCGAATGGGCCACGGCCGCGCGCACGAACCACTGTAAGTAGGCCAGGTTGTTCGCATGGCCCAGCGAGTCGATCTCGTCTGGGCGCACGCGATGCGCAAACTCGAAGATGGCCGGCATACAAGGAACTCGGGCGCTGCCGTCAACAATCGTCAGCTCATCAGACAAGCGCGCCGCTCACTCGGCAGTCGTCTTGGGAACGTACGGATGATTGCGTTTTTGCAGCACGCGGGCTTCGAGAATCTTGTCGGGGCGGATGCTCGAATTGGGCAACCGCGGATCAATCCGCTGCAATCGATCGCAAACGTCCATCCCTTGGATCACTTGGCCAAAGACCGTGTGCTTGCCGTCCAAGTGCGGCGTGGCCGCGAAGGTTAAAAAGAACTGCGAGCCGCCCGTGTCGCGCCCGGCGTGGGCCATGCTCAGCGAGCCACGCTGATGCTTCCTCGCGTCACTCCGGTAACACTCGCAGGCGATCGTGTAGCCCGGGCCCCCCGTGCCAGTGCCCTTGGGATCGCCCCCTTGCGCCATGAATCCATCGATCACGCGGTGAAAGGTCAGGCCGTTGTAGAATTTCTTTTCGACCAGGCTGATGAAGTTGGCGACGGCGTTCGGCGCCTGGTCCTCGTAAAGCTCGATCACGATGTCCCCCTTGGTCGTGTGCAACAAGACCTGGGGCAAGGGCTCGGCCGCCACGGTTATTGAACTGGCCAACAACGCAAATAGGGACGTCACAGCAAACAGAGCAATCCGGCACATCACTTTCCTACCTCCCTGACAATCTTGGTAAAGCCGAAGGTGCGGTCCATCCGCCAACCACTTCGAGAATGTCAGAATATAGCGGCTGGGTAAGACTTACAACGTATAGACAGGCTTCCGCGTGCGCCGCACGCCATTAAACTGGGTAGTTTAGCGAGACTTGTCGTTAGAAATCTTGTCGGATGCAGAGTTCTAGTTATTTCCGTCGATCCAGCTACCTAGGCGTGCCGGCAAAGTCGGCGTGGCGTTTTATTGGAGCACCTTCGGCAAATGCCGAATGCGTTTCAATCCCGCGTCCTCACTGCCCACACGCGCCATGGCGGAATCGGCTCCTTGGAAGCGACCGGGTCGGAGACTCGGCTCTTGAGGAACGATGCGCAGAGGTATTCGGACCGGGGTTGGAACGGACACGCTCAACGAAATCTCAAGGAGACGGAACTCATGAAAGTGCGCCTGCTTAGCGCCGCTGCCCTGTTGGGGCTGATGATTAGCGGTGGCAGCCTAAAGGCTGACAACTTGAACATGACCGGCAATTACGACCAGTCGGGCGCAGTGACGCCGACGTCGTTCGCCGGCGACAGTGGCTGTGGTGGCTGCGGCGACTGCGATGCCTGCAAGCAAGGTTGCTGCGACAACGCTTGTGGCAATGGCTGCTGCGACAAAGAAGGTTGCAATGGTGGTTGCGGCAACGAAGGCTGCTGCGATACCGGTTGCTGCGGTGGCTCCGGCTTGACCAATCTGCTGCGTGGCCGTTTGGCGGGTCTGCGTAGCTGCCTGCCGCCGACCTCGGATTGCTGCCCGACCGTGGGCGTCTACGCGATCAGCGGCTACGACTCGTGGCGCGGCCCGTCACAGGGTACGTTCGCCGGCAACAACGGCGGCAACAGCGGCGTCAACATGGCTTTTCCGCTGCTGCGTGACCGGGGCATCGCCTTCCAAGTTGGCGGTACCTTCGGCCTGTACAACTGGAACGGCAACGCCGCCGCCACGGGCGCTGCTTTGGGTGGCCCGGTGCCAGTTGGCAACACCAATCAGCAAATGCAATCCCAACTGTTCCTCACTTACGGCTTTTTCCGTCGTGCTGACACCGACCGGCGGATTAGCTGGGGCGTTGTGCAAGACTGGATGGTCGTCAACAACTTCGGCGTCGCTGGCGACTCTTTCAGCTTGAGCCAGTTCCGCGGCCAGGTTGCCTACGCCATGAGCGATCGCAACGAAGTTGGTCTGTGGGGCTCGCTGGCGGTCATGGGTGGTGGCAGCACGCTGAACGGCGACCAATATCGCTCGGTGCAGCAGATCAATGCCTTCTACCATCGCAAGTTTGCTCGCGGTGGCGCTGACGGTTGGTTCTATATCGGCCTGCCAGAAACCTATCGTCTGGCTGGTCCGAGCTCGGTGATCGGTATCGCTGGCGTGCCTACCTCCAACTTCGGTGGTGGCAGCTTGGGCTGCTTGACCCTCGGCACCAATGTCATCGCCCCGATTAACGATCGCGTGAGCCTGTACGCCAATTGGGCTTACCTGGCTCCGTCGAGCGCCTACTCGGCGTCGGCTGCCGCTGATCAGATTTGGAACCTGCAATTCGGGTTCATGTTCTACCCAGGCAACGCCGCTCGCAGCTCGACGGTGGCCGGCCGGAAGTTCATGCCCTACATGCCGGTGGCCAACAACGGCACGTTCATGGTCGATACCAACAACGTGCGGTAAGCATGAGCTAACAGGCACTGGCCTGTTACTCGACTGCTGAAAGTTTCAGACCTGCCTGGTTCCCACGGGAGCCAGGCAGGTCTTTTTTTGCGCGCCGGGTGAACCGCTCACGGCACGCCGCGGAAGAAGCTAGGCAATCGGGGAAGACCCTACTCGACATACCGAAAGTTCTCGATATTCCGCCAAAGTATAGCCGACCCTCTCTTACGTGGCGCAAATCAGCGTCGCCGTGCATAGCCGAGCCGCGGTGTCCAAATACGAAGAGGACTTCGTCACCGACAGGCAAACCGGCGCACGGCCAGTCTCGAATTCCACGGAGAGGAACGAATGAAAAAGGGCTTTCTTTGCGCCGCAATGACGCTGGGCATGCTCATTGCTGGCTTGAGCCTACAGGCTCAAGACTATCAAGTCACCGCTAACTACGACGACACCAATGCCGCCACCCCAAGCTATGCGGACCAAGTGGCGACCGACTCGCCAGCGGGCACCCCCTGCTGTGGCAACTGCGGGAACTGCGATCAATGCTGCGGGCAAAGCCGTGGTATGGGCTGCGGCGTCCGCGGGCGTTGCAACCAGTGCTTTGGCGCGGGCTGCGGCCAGTGCTGTGGCTCGTCAGTGCCGGGCTTGGCCAATCGCTTCCCTGGCTTGTTCAGCCACAACCCGCCGACGGCCGACCCTTGCCCCAAAATCTGCATGTACGCCCAGAGCGGCTATGACATGTGGCGTGGCCCTTCGGAAGGAAGCGCGACCGGCAACCAAGGTGGCAACACGGGCTTGAATGTTGGCATTCCGCTCTTGGCCGAACATGGCATTGCCGGCCAGGTAGGCGCCACCTATGGCCTATACAACTGGTCGGGCAGCCCAACTGCCGCCGGTGGCCCCCCCCCTTCGACCACCAACCAGCAAATCCAACAACAGCTATTTGTCACCTACGGCTTCTTCCGCCGCGCCGATACGTGCCGGCCGATCGCCTGGGGCGTCGTCCAAGACTGGATGAATACCAACAACTTTGGTCAGTTCGGTGATTCGTTCACCATGAGCCAGATTCGCGCTCAGATCGGCTATAACCTGGACGACCGCAATGAAGTTGGCCTGTGGGGCACCGCGGCCCTGATGGGGGGCGGCAGTTCGATCAATCTCACCTCGTATCGCCCGGTACAGCAGTACAACCTGTTCTATCACCGCAAGTTTGCTCGTGGCGGCGGCGATTGCTGGTTCTATGCCGGCATTCCTGAAACCTGGCGATTGTCGAACAACACCAGCGGCGTCGCTCCCTTCCCCCAGGGCACCACCGGTGGCAGCCTGGGCAGCGTGATCTATGGCTTCAACACCCTGGTTCCGCTGAATGATCGACTGGCCATCTATGGCAACTGGGCCTACATGGCGCCCTCGGGTGGGTCGTCGGCCGTGACCTCGCGTGACGAAGTCTGGAACCTGCAACTTGGCCTTGTCTTCTACCCGGGCAACGCGGCTCGCAGCACGACCGTGGCCGGCCGCAAGTTCATGCCGTACATGCCGATCGCCAACAACGGCACGATGATGACCGACACCAACATCATTCGCTAAGCCAAAGGGCTGACGAGTGACGTAACGAGAAAGACTCCGTACGACCTGCCGGGCTCGCCAGCCCGGCAGGTCGTTTTGTTTTACTGGAAGAGTCGCCAGCGAATCAGTGCTATCAATTCCGATTAGGGCCCCCTGGCAAACCGTGCCGTAGAAAACGGAAGTTATGGATTTACCCGTAAAGGCGGGTCGATTCTGCCAAGGAGTGCCGCGCACGGCCGGTCGCACCCGTTGCGCCGGGCCGACCGGCACTGAAAAACAAGGTTTCTCGCCAGGCTTCGTTCATGCGACGAGTTCGATCGTCTTTATCGAGTTGGTTGCTCGCGCTCGCCGCTTGGTTCGTTGTCGCGCCAGGCCAGGGTGCGCCGCCGCCTGACTTCGCCGCAATCATGGCTCGGGCCGACGCCATGCCCGAGCGGCAATCGCTCGTCAAGCCGCCCCAGCCCGTCATGTCGGCGAACTACGAAGCGGCCGACGCCCCGCCGGCCAACGTCTGGGGCATTGAGCAACACACTGTCCCCAACGCGACGCCACCCGCCGAGGGGTCACCCCCGGGCGACGCCTACGATCCCTGGCTTCAAGAAGGCTGGACGCCGCGCCGCTACATCGGACGCGGCATCGAATTCACACGCGAGTTCTGCGGCATCGGCACCGATTGGTGCCCGCCACAAATCGATCCATCGCCGACCGTGACTGGCTATGCGTTTCAAGGCTTCGAAACATTCCGCGGCATCCCCGATCACAGTCAGATCAACAACGGCCTGGTGCAAGGCGCGAACCTGGGCATGCCGGTGCCGCTGTTCAGTCGCCTGGGCCTCGGCTACCAGGTGGGGGCGAGCTACGGCGCGTACAACCTGGGGGGCAGCCCCGACCGCCAAATCCCCACCACCGACAACACTGATCAATGGTTCGTCACCACCGGCTTCTTCCGCCGCGGCACGGCCAGTTGCCCGGTAAGCATGGGCGTCGGCTACGACTGGATGATTACCGACAACTTCGGCGTCTTTTCCCAGTCGCCGACGCTGGGTCAGGGACGCGCCCGACTAGGCTACGCATTCACGGCCCGCAATGAGTTTGGCATTCAAGGCTCATGGCGCGAGACGCTGGACATCAAGAACGTCAACGGCACGCCGACGCTGTTCCGCCCGATCAGCCAGGGAAGCCTGTTCTGGAACCACAAGTTCCTTTGGCGCGGCGCCGAGAGCATGATGTGGTGCGGCATCACCGACCAGCGTCGCGCCAACGACGACGACAGCTATGGCAAGATGACCTTTGGCGGTTCGTTCAACTATCCGCTCAGCGATCGGTTGGCCATCGCCACGAACGGCCAAACCTGGAACACCACCACGGCCGGGGCCTCGCGGCAACAGGTCTATAACTTCTCGGTCAGCCTGGTCTTTTACCCCCGACGCACCGCGCGCAGCAGCACGATCGTCGGCCGACAGTGGATGCCTTATCTGCCGGTGGCCAACAACGCCAACTTCATGAGCGACACCAATCGCGTGCAGTAAGCCGCGCGACCGACGCCGCCAGTGTTGACTTCTGGCATCCTCAGTGGGCCAACGGGCTACACGTTTCTTCGCGCGATGTGGCGTTTTTGCTTCGTGAGCGCCGGGCCTGGTTGCGTCTTGGCGTCGTGGTTGCGCGCATACAGCGATTCGTTACTACGAATTAAGCATCGGAACGGCGTTCCATCGCGACACGCTGTCGCGAAATGAAGTAGATAACTAATGCGGCCTTCAATGGCGCACGTTCACGCACCACCGCTTATCTGCTTCGAGGAGAACGTCCATGAAACGCTCGTTGTTGCCAGCCGCCTTGGCGTGCGCCGTATTGCTGCCCGTTGCGTCCTTGCAGGCCCATCATCCCGGCGGGGGGCACGCCGGCGCGACCGGCGGTGGCGTTCCCGCGGCTCCTGCCCACGCGGCTCCGCAGGCAGCCCCGACCATGCATCACCACATGTCCGGTGGTGGCGTCCCTGGCGGAGCGACGAGCTACCATGCTCCTGCCGCACCCGGCGGCGCTGCCCAGCACCAACATCACGCTGCGCCGGGCAATCAGGCTGGCGGCGGCTTCTCGGCCGCCCAGCATCATGCGGCGCAGCTCGCCCATCAACAGGGAGCCCTCAAGGCGGCGGCCGGCTTCAACGGCAACAAGCTGCACCAGGACTTGCAGGCCAAGCATCAGGAGCAGAAGCAGGTCCAAAACGATCGCGGCGCGGTGCGTCAGGATCGCCAGGCCATCGCCCAAGAGCAGAACAAGCTTGGCCGGGACCGCGGCAAATTGAACCTGGACCTGAATGCCATGCGCCGCGACATGGCGGCAGGCAACTGGGGGGCCGTGCGTCGCGACGAAGCCAACATTCGCGGCGACGAGCGGACCTTGCACGGCGACCGCAACACGCTGCGCCAGGACGACAACAGGCTCGGCCGCGACCGCGCCGAACTGCGTCACGACGAACGTCACGAGCAGCGCGACGCCAGCCAACTGCGCCACGACGAAGCCCGCGCCGCCGCAATTCGCCACGCCTTGCAACCGTCGTCGGGCAAGCCGAGCGGCACTCCAGCCACCGGCAACACGCCCGCCGCGGCCAACAATCCGAGCTAACGCCACTGGCGCGGTCGGATTTGAATCGGCGACATGCCCACGCCTCACCCGCGTGGGCATGTTCGTTTCAATGCGCCAATTCGCCGCGCATGATGAACGTGTCGTGCAACAGCGCGTCCGCGCCGCTGGCGTACGATACTTCGCGGTTGAAGACGTAGCCGATTTCAATTCGTCCGCGCGGCCCGTGGGCGGCGCGCTGCTCGATGCCCAGCATCACTCGCAGGTCGTAGTACGTCAGTTGATCGTCGAGCCCGTTCTGACGCACGGCCCAAGTGTTGCCCCCCAGTTCGCCGGACACGTACAGCCAATACTGCTGAATCGGTGAAAAGCCGAACAACGGAGCGAGGGGGTGATGGGAAAACTTCTCCACGATCGTGGGAGGAGTGAAACGCCGCGAAACGCGTGGTCGCGGATAAATGGCCTCGATCTCCGTGGCGCTGTCGGGCCGCCAGATCGCGCCAAAGATCGGCAACGCTTTGATGTCGTTACGCCCCAGATAGGTCGCGCCCAGCGCCAATTGCAACGTGGGGGACACGTCATAAATCGCCACGCCACGACCAACCACGCGGTAGACACTGCGTTGTGACGTGTCGAAGTCAGTGTACACGCTGGGCGCGACTGCCATGTCGAACGTCCAGCGGGGAATGAACTGATACATCTGCCGCAGTTCTACCCCCGCGTCGTACACGGTGCCGGGCGTGGTGATCACTTGCGGCGACTCGAACAGGTGGAAATTGAAGAACGGCGTGGCGTACAACGTGGTGCCCAAGATCGGCCGCCGCGGCGCGAACGTCGCTTCGAGATTGATGTCAACGATGCCAAACAATTCCGTCCCCGGCGGCATGATCGACTTGCGATAGGCCAACTGCCGCAAGATCGGCGGCTCGGTCTTCTGTTGACCGAACAGATTGTAATAAACGGCCGGCGCGTCTTCGGCCGGATAGGCGGCGGTGGGCGGCGACGGCACATACAACGGCGAGTTCGCGGCCGGCGCGGCCGGGTAAGGCAAGAACGCTGGATAGTCCGACGCCGGTGGCACCATCGCCATCGAGGGAACATGCGGACGCGAGTCGGAGAAGACCGCGTCCGGGCTGACAGCCGGCGGCTCGGCGCGCGCGGCATTCAACGGCCACGGCAGCGCAAGCGCTCCCGCCAGTCCAGCCAACAGATGGCTGGTGAAAACTCGACGTTGAATGCTAAACCGTCCCAACGCGATTGCTTTTCTGTAATAGTCGCCGCTTGGTTGATGGTCACGATTGAAATCGCGCCTGACTGTCCGAAAGGCGCGTGGCATGCGAGGCCTGCGCTCGGTTCGCTAGAACGAGAGCCCCCCCCGGAGCATCATCGTGTCGCCCGGGTTCACGTTCGGAATGCCGCTGGCATAGATCAGCGAACGATTGAACACATAGCCAATTTCAAAGTTGCCGCGCATCCGCTGGCCGCGGAACCAGTCGACCCCCAAGATCAATCGCAGGTCGTTGTAGTTCACCGTGTCGTGGCTGCCGTCGGCGTGATCGATGCCCCACTGGCCGCCGCCGTATTCCCCGGCGATGTAACCCCAAAGTTCCGTCTGGCCCCAGGTAGTCAGGCGCTGCGACAGCTTTGGGTTGGGGAACACGATCTCGTATCGCGCGTCGGGATGCGGAGTCCAGATAGCGCCGAACGCCGGCAGCAGTTTGACCTGAAAACGATTCACGTACACCACGCCGCCGGCCAACTGCCAGTTCGGCGACAAGGTGTAAAGACCGACGCCGCGCCCCAGCACACGAATCTGGCTGCTGCTCACCGTGCTGAAGTCGGTGTACAGACCGACGCTCACCGCCAAATCGGCCGCCAGCCGCGGCGTGATCTGCGGTCGCCAACTGGTGGCCAGATAGGTGTCGTACACGCGCGGCGGCAGGTCTTGCACCACGCCTGGCACGCTGTCTGGTCCGTCCCAAAAGTGAAAGTTGAAGCCGGGCGTCACCAGAATCGGCGCGTGAAGCAAGAACGGGAAGCCGAACGAAGCATATAGCTCGGTGTCGTTGGTGCCGAAGTCACTGGTTCCCGATCCCCAGCGCGGGATGTACGTCTGTTGCCAGCGAATCTCCTGGCACACCTTGAACGCGCCGGGCGCGACCCCTTCGTTATAGGTGGCCGTCGGGCCGCGATACGCCGGAGGCGCTACGCCCAACGGCTGGGCCGCTGGCGTGGCATAAGGATCGAATGGCTGCGCGGCATAGGGCGCTGGGGCCGGAGTTGAATACGGCGAATAGGCCGGCGGCGCGACATTCGTCGTCGGTGGCGCATAACTGTAGGGCAGCGCAGGCGCGGTGGTCGCGGGGGGGGCGGCTCCATAGGGAACGGCCGGCGCCGTGTAGACCGGCGTCGGCGCGGTGGCCGGAGAGGTCGGCAATTGCGCGGTGTAGGCCGGCGTCTGATACACCGAACCGGTGGACTGTACCGGCGACGGAAAGATCACCCGCTGCGCTTGCACGTCAAACGCCACGGCCACGAGCGCGCAGCCTGCCACCAGGGCAAACAAGCGACGCCAACGGGTCGACAAGCGGCTGAAGCGCATAGGAAAGGGAGCGCAGAAAAGCGGCTGGGGGGATTTGGGGACGCGTTGATTAACAGGCCCCGCGCCCTCGGTCAAGGTCGGTCACTTGATAGCGGCTCAAACTCGCCTTGCTAGCACCCGTAGGTCATTGGCGATTCACCATGCGCCGATTAGAATCCGCAGCCAGCAGCCGCGTGCTGGCGCACCGAACGTCGCGCGCCGCGGCTGGCGGCGCGAATCGGTTTCGCGCTTACCAAAACACCACCACGAGTCGCCGGTCTATCGAGAGGTTCTTCATGGAGCGCACGCTCATCCTGTTCAAGCCCGACTGTGTTCAGCGCCGCCTGGTCGGACAGATACTGTCACGTTTTGAAAACAAAGGTTTGACGCCCATCGCGATGAAACTGATGCGCGTGACGCCGGCCCTGGCCAAGCAGCACTATGCCGAACACGTCGCCAAGAGCTGGTATCCCACGCTCGAAGGTTTCATCACCGGCGGGCCGATCGTGGCCGCCGTGCTCGAAGGTTTGGAAGCGATTCGCGTGGTCCGCGAGATGCTCGGCGCGACCAACGGCTTGAAGGCGGCGCCCGGCACGATCCGCGGCGACTTCAGCTCGAGCCGGCAGATGAATCTGGTCCACGCTTCCGACGGCCCCGAAGCGGCCAAGCGCGAGGTCGAACTGTACTTCAAGGCCGATGAATTGATCAGCTACGAGCCGACGATCACGCCGTGGATGCGCGCGGCTGACGAAACCTAAGCCTTCGTCCGGGTAACGAACGCCTTTCAAGAGCCGCCGACACCCGTCGGCGGTTTTTGTTTACAGCCGGCCGGCGGTGGTTTCGGCTCGCAGTTGTTCGATCATGTCCCGCGTGGCGGCCTCGACGGCGCGCTGCCAATCGGCCGGTGCGAACCGGGCGAACTCTTTCTTGGCGTGGGCAAAGATAATCCCCCGCGAGTTGTTCACCAGCGCGCCGAGCCCGCGCTCGTCGAACGCCGGCGCGACGTCCTTGGCCGTGCCCCCCTGGCTGCCATAGCCGGGCACCAAGATCCAAGCCGAAGGCATCGCCGCCCGCAACTCGCCAAGCTGAGCCGGATAGGTCGCGCCCACGACCGCGCCGGTCGGGCCATAGCCGTCGACCGCGGCCGCCTTGGACAATTGCTCGACGTGCTCGGCCACGTGCCGATACAACGGCCGCCCATTGGCCACCAAGTCCTGGAAGTGCCCGCCGCCAGGATTCGAGGTTTTGACCAGGACAAACAGCCCTGCCCCGCGCTCGCCGGCGACCTGGCAGAACGGCTCCAAACTATCGCCCCCCAGGTAGGGAGATACCGTTAGCGCGTCGCTGCGCCAGGGGCTGTCGGCCCCCAGGTAAGCCTGGGCATAGGCCTCGGCCGTCGAGCCGATGTCGTTTCGCTTGCCGTCCAGGATGACGATCAGCCCCTTCTGCCTGGCATAGGCGATCGTCTGCTCCAAAGCGACCATCCCGGCCGAGCCAAGCTGTTCAAAGAAGGCCGCCTGCGGCTTAACCGCCGGTGCCAGGTCGGCCACGACATCGATGACCTCCCGACAAAAGCTCAGGAACACGCCTGCCCGGTCAGCCAGGGTATCGGCCTTTAACTCGGCGGCCACGGCCGGGGGCAACTGCTCCCAGCGAGGGTCCAAGCCCACGACCACCGGATTGCGGCATTGGCGAACGCGCTGGGCCAGTCGAGTCGGGAACGGAGTCACTGGGTTCATGGTGATTTCTCAAAATAAGACGATTGGCGGGCGCTCGGTCGGCAGCCCGAATGTAGCGTGCCGGTTCCGCGCCGTTAAGGACCGGGGGGAGTTGCCAGATGGGAAATCGACCGATCGCCACCGGGCTACAGTGCAGTCGACACCTGCTTGACGCCCGGCTTGTGCCGGCAAAAAAGTCTGGACATCGTGATTCCGAAACAAGTATCATTTGCGGAACTGCCTTGAACGGCAGGACTTTTCGAACCAAAGGCGGGCAATTCTCGATCCCTCTGCCAAACTGTTCTCCGTTCGCGCCTGCGGTGTCCCGATCATGCGTTGCGCACGTTCGCGGGGATGCAAACGTCAGTCGCAGATTGGTGATGGACCTTCGATCCCCGATCCGAACTCGTAAAGTCTGCCGCATGGCAATTGCTTGACCGTAGCGATTGCTCGAACAGGGGCACGGCCTGTCGGCGCTTGCCAGTCACGTTTTGGCGCCTCGTTCCTTCCAGAGCGAGGTTTAGTTTCGTTTGGGTCGAGGAATAGTCTCATGGGGAAACGGTTGTATGTAGGAAACCTGCCGTGGTCGTTCACTTCGACTGAACTTTCTGAATTATTCGGACAGTTCGGCACCGTGATCAGCGCCGAAGTGATCAGCGACCGAGAGACGGGGCGTTCGCGAGGCTTCGGCTTCGTCGAACTCGATTCGCAGGAAGGGATGGAGAATGCGATTCGCGAGATGCACGAGAAGGACGTCAACGGCCGGCCGCTCACGGTGAATGAAGCGCGTGAACGAAGCGGCGGTGGCGGCGGAGGTGGTGGTGGCCGCGGTCGCGGCGGCTACGGCGGGGGCGGCGGTGGATATGGTGGTGGTGGCGGTTACGGCGGTGGACGCCCACCGCGCAATTAGCGATTCAGACGGACCAATCGCCACGCCAGCCAGTTGCTGAAAAACCTTGAACGGCGACAAATTGTCGGCCGGTACTGGTCTGTTCGCGCATCGGCGCTACAATCCTATCGACCAATCACACTGGGGCGGCTTTCTCCGCTGAGATCGCCGCCCCATTTGTTTGCGCTCGAGCGAGATTCATCACGCGGCGCACGTCCCATTCGATTTTCGATTGCTTGCCGTCATGCCGATTCGCCTGTCCAACCTGCGACTCCCGATCGAAGAATCCGAACAGGCGCTCGTCGAACGGATGACCCACGCGCTGGGAGTGCCGCGCGACGCGCTGGCCGGCTGGCGGATTCTGCGCAAGAGTCTCGACCTGCGCGACAAACGCGACTTGGCTTTCGTCTATTCGACCGAGGTGGCGCTGCGCGACGACGAGCGCGCGGGCATCGACCGGGTGCGCCGCCGCGATCGTTCGCTGACCGCCGAGTTGCACACCGAACCGCCGTTCGAGCTGCCGCCGCCGGGAACCGAGCCGCTGGCGCAGCCGCCGGTGATTGTCGGCTCGGGACCGGCCGGCTTGTTCGCGGCGCTGCTGCTGGCCGAGCACGGCTACCGGCCGCTGGTTCTCGAACGCGGCACGGCCGTGCGCGATCGGATTGTCGACGTCGAACGGCTCGAATCGGGCGGCCCGCACGATCCGGAAAGCAACTACCTGTTCGGCGAAGGGGGCGCCGGCACGTTCAGCGATGGCAAGCTCACCTGCCGCAACACCGGCCCCGATGTGCGCCGCGTGCTCGAGCTGTTCGCCGAGCACAAGGGCAAGCCCGGCGTCATCTACGAACATCGCCCGCATCTGGGGAGCAACCGGCTGCCGGCCATTGTCAAGGCGCTGCGGCAACGGACGATCGCGCTGGGCGGCGAGTTCCGCTTTCGCACGCGTGTCGAGGATCTGGACCTCAGCGAAGGCCGGCTGCGCGCCTTGATGACGAGTGCCGGAACCATTCCCGCTCACGTCGCGGTCCTGGCCATTGGTCACAGCGCGCGCGATACCTTCGAAATGCTGTTGCGCCGCGGCGTGCCGATGGAAGCCAAGGCCTTTCAATTCGGCGTCCGCATCGAACAGCCCCAGGCCCAGATCAACCGGGTTCAGTACGGCGAGAACCAGGCCGAAACGATCCTGGGGCCGGCGGACTATTCGCTGGTGGCGCATGGCAGCCGCGATTTATTCACCTTCTGCATGTGCGCCGGCGGGCAAGTGATTCCCAGCGTCTCGGAACCGGGCCGCTTCTGCACCAACGGCATGAGCCTGTCACGCCGGGCCAGCCCCTGGGCCAACAGCGGCCTGATGGTCACGATCGAGCCGGCCATGTTCGGCAGCCCGCACACGCTGGCCGGCATCGAACTACAGCGACACTACGAAGGGCTGGCCTTGGCACGCTCGCGCGGCGAGTTGCTCTGTCCGATCCAAAACGCGCGCGACTTCTTGGCACGACGACTCAGCAGCGAACCACTCTCTTCCAGTTACCGGCGCGGCGTTGTCGCAACTCAACTTGCCGAACTGCTGCCGCCGGCGGTGATCGAAGCGCTCGACACTGGGCTCCCCTTGCTCGACCGGCGTTGGCGGGGCAAGTTCCTCGACCAGGCCACGCTGGTCGGGCCCGAAGCCCGCGGCAGCTCCCCTGTTCGCTTGCCGCGCGACAAGGCCACGCTCGAAAGCACCGGCGTCGTGGGGCTGTACCCGTCGGGCGAAGGGGCCGGGTACGCCGGCGGCATTGTCAGCGCCGCGGTCGACGGCCTGCGCGTGGCCAAGGCCGTCATGGCGCGCTACGCGCCGCTCGAGCCGCGGCGTTAGCCCAGGCTCGGCTTCATCAGCGATCGGCCCCTACAATCGATACGGCCGTTACAACCGGCATAACCGTTACGACCGGCGTGCTCGGTAAAAACTTTGCTGTCATTGCAGCCTCTGTCTTTGACACGATCGGCATCGCAATTACCTTCGATAGAGAGGGCTTTTTCGGACGCCGTTGCAATGGGTTTCGCCGCCATGTCGACTGCCGCGATCACTTCCTTGACCTTTCGCGTCGTCCGCGTCCGGTCATTCGACGCCCTCACGCAACTGAGTACGGCCTGGAACCGGCTGGCGGGGGACGTCCCCTTTCGGCGCTGGGAATGGTGCTCCGCCTGGTGGAAGCATTGTTCTCGACACGACGACGAGCTGTTCGTGCTGCTGGTGCTCGATGGCGATGACTCGATCGTCGGCATCGCCCCCTGGTACTTGCGCAACACGATTGGCGCCGGTCGCTCGCTTTGTTTCCTGGGGCACGATACGGAACCGACCGACTTGTCCTTGCTGGCCGTGCCGGGACTCGAACGTACGATCGCCGTGCGGATTGCCGCCTGGTTGTGTTGCGAAGGGGCCGGACATTGGGATCTGTTGCTGCTCGACGGCGTCAACGCGGATGATGAAGCCTGCTCGCGCTTGGCCGACGCTCTGCAGGCGCGGTGGCACACCGTGGGACGCCGCCCGCAATGCCAGTCGCTCGCGGCCGCCTTGCCACGGCGCTTTGATCGCTGGACCAGCCAATTGGCCGAAGTCGATCGCGAGTTGGTCGAGCAAGTCGACCGCGAGTACATCGCCACCGGCCGAGCCGTGCTGCGAACCGCGATTTGCTCGGACGACGTGCGGCGCGGACTGGACCTGCTGCAAAAGCTGGCGACGTCTGAAGGGCGCGCCTCGCGACCGCCGGGCCGCGTTGCCAGCGAGGCGTTTCACCAATCAGCCGCGCGGCAGTTTCTGTCCATCGGGCTGCTGCACCTGCAGTGGACCGAACTCGACGGTCAACCGATCGCGGCCGAGTATGGTTTTGTCGGCGACGACACGATCTATGTCTATCATCACACCTGGGCCGCGGGAGCCGGCGGCCCCGTCGCGACGCTCCATTCGGTGTTGGCGCTCCGCCGCGCCGTGACCGAAGGTTATCGCCACCTCTTGGTCCGTGGCACGACAGCGGTTCCGGTCCTGCGGACCCATGCCGCGACGCGCCCTCTGCTGCACTACTACTGCGCGGCGCGGAGTTGGGGCGCGCATTGCTACTTGGCCTCGTGGCGCGCGCAACAGCTCGCGGTTCGAGCGTGCCAGCGCTTGCTCCGGGCTCTCCGCCGCCAATAGCTCGCCGCGTGTGCTAGCGTGCGGTCGTCTTCTTGGGGGTCTTCTCCCAAACTACGCAGACTTTGCTATCGGCCTTTTCGATTCAAGTGGTTTGTTCGGCAGGTCCGATACCACAGATGAGGCCGCGCAGTCTGCGCGGCCCGATGCGCTCGTTGTCTTTACTCAGGGTGCTGGCTCGATGCAACGCTGGGCTCGACTCATTGCGATCATAGCGGCCAGTCTCGCGGTCGAAGTGGCGCGGGCCGAAGCGCCGACGTCGTTGCCCGAGCCGTTGCTCACCGCCGAAACTGAGTTCGCGATTCCCTTCACGACCGACGGGCCTGCGCAGCTGGGCAGCCGTGTCCAGTTGTACGTCTCGGCCGATCGTGGCGAAAGTTGGCATTTCTATGCCGACGATCTGCCGGGCAAAGGGAGCTTCGTATTTCGTGCGCCTCACTCGGGCGAGTTCTGGTTCCTGGTGCGACTGGTCAACGCTCAAGGCCGGGCCGTGGATGATGAACCTTTGACGCCGGCCATGCGAGTCATCGTTGCGCCCAAGCCCAGCGCCACCGCCATCGTCTCCAAGACGAGCTGTGCCCAGATGCCCTTGGGCGTTCGCAGCCGCGCGGTCAACTCGCGCAGCTTTGAACTCGACTATGGCCTGGCCGGTGAAGAAGAACGTCCCGTGACCAGGGTCACGCTCTGGTGGACCGCTGACGCTGGTCAGACCTGGCAGGCTTACGGTATCGACGATGACCAGCGCAGCCCCATGCGCCTCGCCGTTGGCAACGACGGACTGTTCGGCTTCTGGCTGGTCAGCGAACGTGGAACCAGTCGCGACCGCGCGCCCCGTTCGGGCGACACGCCGCAGATCTGGGTCAACGTCGATACCCAACCGCCCCAAGTGGCGATTGCCACCGCCGAGCTGCGCAATTCGGCCCAAGGCGAAGAGTTGGTCGTACGTTGGGACTGGACCGACGAGCAATGGGCCGAAGGCTCCGCCGCGGTCTGGTGCGCCGCCTCGCCCGCCGGTCCTTGGACCAAGCTGACCGACCACCAACCGCACAAAGGCGGTCACGCCTGCCGCATTGGCCAACTGCCGACCAGCGTCGACAGCGCGGCTTACCTGCGATTGACGGCCACGGATGCCGCGGGCAACCAGACCACGTTCACGACCAGTGAACCTGTGATGCTGCCTGCGCGAACGAACGACGCGACCCGCGCCGCGGCGTCCACCGCGCGGACTGCCCGCTGGTATCAGATGTTGCGTTAGACCAAACGACGAAATCATTGCCGGCCGGAGCGCTGGCGCAAGGATGCGAGCCATGAAATCAATTCACTTGGCGACGGGACTGCTTGTGGGCATGACGGCAGCCTCGGCCTCGGCTCAATACGCGGGCTACCCGTCGCAGGCCGCGGCCCCGCGGGCCGCTTACAATGCCGGCTATGCTCCCGCGCCGGCCGTGCCGACGACCCAGCCGTTGACGCCGACTTGGGCCGCGCCCCAAACGGCCGCCGGCCCCGCGCCGAACGGTTGGGGAGTAGCGCCGCCGATGACGGCCCAGGCGGGCTATCCGCCGGCGGCCAATGCGAACTATGGGGTGCCAAACGCACCGACCCGGCCGGTCGCCCAGGTCTCGTACCCGAACTATCAACCCACGGCCACGCCTGGCAATTCACAGCTGCGTGCCCCACTGAGCCCGACGGCCGGTTACGCGCCGTTCGCGGCGCGACAACAAGCCGCCGGGCAAGTGCCGGCCCGTTTCGTGTCACAGCCCACGCCACCCGCGCCCGGTCTGGGCTACCCCGGCCAGTCGTACGCTCCGACGCCTGCTGCGGGGATGCCGCCGAGTGAATCGGTACCTGCGCCAGCCGCGGGTAATCCCGCTTGGGGAACGCCGCCGATGAACGCGGCCCCGGGGGCATACGGCGCGATGCCCGATCCAAACTACGGCGCACCGAACTATGGCGCACCGAGCGGCGCGCCGGTGATGCAAAATTATCCTGGTCCCACGGCGGGTGGTTATCCGGGCTTCCAAGGCCCCGCGGCGCAACCCTCGGGGCCGACTGGCGGCTGGGGCGCTCCGTCAGGCATGCCCACAGGTAACGTGTTCAATGACCCGAGCAACTACGCTGCTCCCGGCGGCTACGGTGGAGCAGGTGGCTATGGCGCGGGGGGGTACTGCGGCCCCGATGGCAGTTGCGAGCCTTGCTTCAATGGCAATGGCCCGCGTTGGTTCGGCGGCATGGCCTACTTGTTGATGACACGCGATCTGCCGAACGCCCGCACGATTACGTTCGATAACACCAACCTGGCGTCGAACGTGATCGACATGCGCGACACCGTCAACGGCCAATGGCGCTCGGGTGGCGAAGCCCGCGTCGGCCATGTGCTGAATTGCAATTGGGCCGTCGAAGGAGTGTTCTGGATGCTCGACCCGTTCTACTACACGGCCGGCGCGACGAGCTCCACCAATTCGCTTAGCAGCGCGCTCGACTTTGCCACCGGCGGACCAGTGACGATCAATGGAACCTCGGCCGATACGTTCTTTGACAATGCCCACACCCAATACGTGCAACGCCGCGACGAGATTTACAACCTGGAAATCAACTTCCTCCGCCAATCGATGTGCGACCCGTGCAGTCGCTGGGGCGTGATGGGGATCGCTGGCTTCCGCTGGTTCCACTTCCACGAAGGCTGGACCTATGGCTCGTCACAAGCCGGGACCGATCCGTTCGCAAACGGCGGCACCACGTCGGCGCAGTACACGGTGCAGACGACCAACGATCTGCTCGGCGGCCAGGTCGGCGCTCGCATGCACTGGTACGTGCTGCCCAACCTGCGGCTGTATGCCACGCCCAAGGTGGCCGTGCTGGCCAACTCGATCAACACTCGCAATTTCCTGCATAGCGACGCCGGGGCCTTGGGCTTCGACAACCAGGGCTATAAAAACGACGTGACGATGCTCGGCCAGATCGACCTCGGCGCGGCCTGGCAGATGACGCCTCGGTGGAGCACGTTCATCTCGTATCGCGCCATGGGCGTGGCGGGGCTGGCGCTGGCCGAGAACCAGATTCCGCAATACATGGCCGACACCGCTTACATGCAAAGCGTCCACACCAACGGCAGTCTGATCCTGCACGGCCTGGTCACCGGCATCCAGTTCGCGTACTAAGCCGGTTCGCGTCGAAGGTGCTGAGTGTCGAATGACGAAGAGCATTCGACCACGACGGACACGACGCCGGATAAGAGCAAGGCTATTGAACCGCAAAGGCACCGGGCGCCAATGCTAGTTCTTGCCGGCCGATTCCGTCATTTCCGCGCAGGCGGGGATGACGCTTGATCCTCGAATGCCGCTAATGAAGCGGCGCGCAGTGGCCCCCGGATTTCACCGAGTGCAACGGACCACTGGCCTCGGACAGCTACGCGCGGAGCATGGCCTTTTAACAAATCGCGTGTCGGCCGCGAGCCCCATCCCAACCAGGGGCAACGCCCCAAGCATCTCTCTCATTTCGCCGCCGGGGTGAAGCGGGCCGCGCCCAGTTGTTGCACGCGGCCGATGGCGGGTCGGACGATCGCCTGGGGCCAGAGGACGTCATTCTTCGGCAGCTTGCTAACCACGTGCCAGGTCGCGTCGGCGCTGAGCCCGGCGAAGACGACTAGCGAGCGCGCCCGATTCTCGGGGTTCGGCCCGGCGGCGATTACGGCGCTGTCGGGATGCGCAAACGTCTGCTCGCGAATCGTGAACGACGTCGTGCCGAACGAGACTGGCAGCTTGTCGGCCCACCGCGCGGCCCAGGCGTTGGTCGCCGGCCGGCCGATGAGCAACACATGCTTGCCGCGCAAGTCGTCGAGTTGCACGTCCGTATCAGCGCGAATCGGCAAGTAAGCATTGCTCCAAGTCCGAGCGATCTGTCGCTGCAAGCGGTCGGCCGCTTCGCGCTGGGCGGCCACATCGTGCAGCGTGCCATAGACGATCACCGTTTGATCCAGTTGCTGGCGGAACGAGCCGATCGACCAGAAGTTCCCCTTGGCGTCTTCGTCGGGGTCCGTGGTTTGTTCGAGCCAGCGCTTGAAGAACTCGCCCAGCGAGCGGCCGGCCGCTTTTTCCATGTGAGACTGAAACGCATGCGAGCTCACTTCCTTGCCGGCCCATTCACGGCCGAACTTATCGGCCGCGGCGTCGAAGATGTCGGCCCCCAGCTCGGTGCGCAAGGCCGCCAGTAACATCGTCCCGCGCCCCGAAACGATCGGATACCAGGTGGCGTCGCGCCAGTCGGCACGCGCCGCGTTCAACGACAACGCCGCGCCGCGCTGCTTCTCGGCCGCCAGCCACCGGGACCAGGGTTCGAACCGCGCCAACTCAATCTGCTCGCGCGCGGCGGCATCGAGCGGCTTGCCGCGAGCCTGCTTGCGCAGGTATTGCTCTAGCGAAACAATCTTTTCCAAGTCCGAAAACCCGGCGGCCAGCCACGCGTCGGCATCGCTCGCCGGCAACAAGGTTCCATGCCAGGCGGCCGGGTACTTGACAATCTCGTCGGGCGAAACGACCGAATGCTTGTCTTCTTTGTCGTCATCGTCGGCGGGGGATTTCAGGTCGACAATCTTGGCCGTGCCGTTCCCCGACGAAGGCGTCGACGGCCCCAACAACGTCCAATCGTTCGCCACCAGCGGCCGCACATCGCCAAAGCGTTTGCGCTCGGCGGTCGATTCGTCCCACGTTCGACCCAAAGGCGGACCAAACACGCCCCAGGTCTTCATATCGCGGGCCAGCTTCGCCGTGGTGAACTTGGCGTCGCACGAAGGAAAGCCGACTAGCGGCGGCGTGCTGAACGCGCGGAAGCCGAAGTCGAGATCGATCTTGCCGGTGTATTTGTCGAACAGCTTCAACCAGGCCAAATCGCGATCCGAGGTGTGGACCACCACGTTGCCCGGCTTCCCTTTGACGTTCGGCAAGGTGTCGAGCCGAACGTGCAAATCCTTGGCGTTGTTGCAACCCCAGTAAAAGCCGGTCGCTCCGCCGGGCCATTCCCCCTTGGTGCTGCGCCACAGCTTGTGCGAGCGCGTTCCCAACTCGAACATGACGATCTCTTTGGTGTTCACGTCGGCCAGCAGCCACTCGTTGGTGTACAGTCCGTTGTTCTCTTTCGACAGCGTGCTGATCACCTCGTCGAGCGAGGTGCTGTACTGGGCGGCCTGGCGAATGCGCGAGCAGAACGGCGAGCCCTGCGGTTCAAAGCTGGTCTGATCGACCGTGGTCTCGCAGATCAGAATCCCGGCGTCGTTCAAATAATAGTCCAGACCGCTCATGATGCCGCCAGGGAACGACTGCATCGCCACGCGCCGCCCGGTGGTGGGCTGGATGTCGAGCCAGACGTTGTAGTGTCGCACATACAACAGCACGAACATCGTGATGTGCCCGATCATCACTTCGCCATCCGCCGTGGCCGGCGCGGTCACCACAAAGGCGCTGCAGCGATCGGGGGACTTGTGTTGATGGACCGGCGCGATGGGCTCGGCGAACTTGCGCCCTTCAAGTCCCGTGGGCGAAGCGCCCAGGGCGGCTTCCATGAACGAGGCTTCGATGTCGACGTTCACCGCCACAATATCGGTCAGGTCGATCGGCCGGTCGGCGTACTCGGCTCCGGCGGCGGCTGCGCCGTCGGCGATCCCCTTCATCTCCTCGATGTACTCAGGGTGAAACCGGCGCAGATACATCGCCGCCGCCGACTGGCGCAGCAATTGCCAGGCGTCCTCGGGCGCCTTGGGGCTGCGCTCGGTCGCCAGATCGCCAATCAACGCGACGATCTCGCGGGCCATCAGCCGGCCGTGCTGATAGCCGCGCTCGTATGGCCCCCCTTCGATGTGCAGCACGGTCCAGCCAGCCTGCGGATAACGATAGGCCGGCCCGTGGCGAACCACCGAGTGAGGATCAGGCGTATAGTTGTCCCACGCCCCCGGCGGTGCGGCCTGGGCGCTCGAACACAAGCCCGCGAATAACAGCGCAGCGGCAAGGAGCCATCGCATGAGAGGAGTTTCCGTAAGCGAAGTCAGGGCGTAAGTGACAGCGGCGGCGTGCGCTGGCTGCTGACTACAAACTTACGGGCTCGGCCCCCAGTGTGACAAGTGCGCGAGAGTCGCGGCACCACGCTGCGTGAGACCCTTTCTTCCCTAGCCCCTCGCCTCTAGCCCCTCGTCCCCTCCAGCTCACGCCGGTTTGCCGCGTTTGAGAATCTCGTGGACGATGCGGGCTTTCTGGCCATCGATGAGCGAACCCTTGCCGTTGGGGCGCTGGAAGAAGAGCTTTTCGCCGTCGAGCCCGAACAGGTGCAACAGCGTGGCGTGATAGTCGGAGTGCGAGACGGGATTCTCGACGGCCTTGTGCCCCACCTCGTCGGTAGCGCCGTATACTGTGCCACCCTTGATGCCGCCGCCGGCCATCCACATGCTGAAACCATAGGTGTTGTGGTCGCGGCCGATGTTCTTTTCGTTCTGAATCACCGGCAAGCGCCCCATCTCGCCACCCCACTGGACCAGGGTGCTGTCCAGCAGGCCGCGCTGCTTCAGATCGCGAACCAGCGCCGCCGACGGCTTGTCGACGCGCTTGCAGACGTCGGGCAATGACTTCTGGATGTTGTTGTGATGATCCCAGGTCTGGTTGCCCGTGCAGATTTGCACGAACCGCACGCCGCGCTCGACCAAGCGCCGCGCCAATAGACAGCGCGAGCCAAACTCTTGGGTCGCCGGTTCGTCCAGGCCGTACATCTTGCGCGTCGCTTCCGACTCTTGCGACAGATCGAGCGCTTCCTTGGCCGACGTTTGCATCCGCGCGGCCAGTTCGTAGCTGGCCAGTCGGGCCGACAAGTCATGCTCGCCGGGATGGGACTCAATGTGCTGCTTGTTCAGGTTGGCCAGGTAATCGAGCAAGCGGCGCTGTGGCTCCCCAGCCAGGTGTGACGGCGGGTCCAGGTTCAAGATCCTCGGCTCGGTCGGCCGCACGACGGTCCCCTGGTAAATCGAGGGTAACCAGCCGTTCGACCAATTCTCGACTCCTTCGACTGGCAACCCGCCCGGATCGGTCAGCACGACGTACGCGGGCAGGTTCTGATTCTCGCTCCCCAGCGCATAGGTCAGCCACGAGCCGACCGCCGGACGGCCGGCCTGAATGCGGCCAGTGTTCAGGGCAAAGATCGACTGGCCGTGGTTGTTCACGCTGGTGTGCATCGAACGGACGACGCAGATGTCGTCAGCCACTTCGCCCAGGTTCGCCAGCAGCTCGCTCAGTTCCATGCCCGACGAACCGTGCTTGTTGAACTTCCACGGGCAAGGGAACAACTTGGTGCTGGCTTCGGCGGTGTTGTCGAACTTGATCTCGCCGGTGTACGTCTTGCCCTGCAACTTCTCGATCTCGGGTTTGGGATCGAACAAGTCGATATGGCTGGGGCCCCCTTGCATGAACAGCGAGATCATCGCCTTGGCCTGCGGCTCGGCCGTGGGGCGCTTGGGCAGGAGGTCAAACTTCGGCGCTTCGAGGGGTGGCTTCTCCGGCGCGGCGCGCAGTGCGTCCTGATTCAACAGCCACGCCAGCGCCATCGGGCCCAGGCTGAACGCCTGGCGGGCCAAGAAGTGCCGGCGGTTGATGGCCCAGCGGTTGGTATTGCGCTCGTTCATAGTGCGTATCTCCTGACTGGCCCGCGAGGGGCTAGTCGATGTACAAGAATCGGTTCGAGCAGAGCAACGCCTGGCAGAACGTGGCCAGGGCCGTCTCGGCCGGATCGGCCACCGGCTTCTTGGCCGGCGCGGCGGGGGGTGTCGCGGGCTTGGCCGCTGGTGGAGGCGTGGCGGGTTTCGCGGCTGTGGCTGGCGGCGGAGCCGCCGGCTTGGTTACGGCATCCGGCTTCGACGCCGCTTCGGGCTTGTTCGCGGCCGGTGCCGGCGCTTGCGGTTTAGCCGCTGCCTCGGTCTTTGGCGCTTCCTTCTTCACCTCCGCAGCCACTTTCGTCTCCGACACTTGCTTGGCGACCACGGGGGCTGGCTTGGCCGGGGTCTCGACCGTTGCCGGTTTGGCGGGGGCGGGGGCCGACGGACTCAGCGACTTGATCTGCTCGTTGATGAACGCCACCGCCTGATCCAACTCGGCCTTGGTCGGCTCGTCGGCAAATGCCCACTGCCAGGCCAGTCGCACCTGGGCCGGCACATCATTCGGCGCGGCGCGGCGCACGCGGCGGGCAAACGCCAGCGACTGGTCCAAGACCAACGTGTTGTTCAACAGCAACAGCGATTGCGGGGCCACGGTCGAGTTGTTGCGCAGTTCGCAATTGGGGGCCAAACGCGGCATGTCGAACGTGTCGAGCATGCTCAACGGCATCGAGCGGCGGACCTGCACATAAACGCTCCGCCGATAAACGTCGTCGCCAAGATCGACCTTCTTGTTGCTGGGCCGACCGGCCGAGTCGCGAGTGTCAACGGCCACGATGATCTGGCCGACGTCGTCGGGCGACACCGGCACCGCGGGCCCGAACATCTCGTTGTTCAACGAGCCGGCCACGTCCAGGATCGCGTCGCGGACCATCTCGGCTTCGAGGCGGCGGATGTTCATCCGCCCCAGCAACCGGTTCTCGACGTCGATCTTGTCCAACTCTGGCGTGCGAGCCGAAACTTGTTGATAGGCCGTCGACGTGAGCAACAGCTTGTGCAGCGTCTTCAGTCGCCAGCCACCGGCCATCCACTCGCTGGCCAGCCAGTCGAGCAATTCGGGATGGCTGGGGCGCATGCCCGCCACGCCGAAATCGGCCGGCGTCGAGACAATGCCGCGGCCAAAGTGATTGAGCCAGACGCGATTCACCAGCACGCGCGCCAACAGCGGATGCTTGCCATCGGTCAGGTGCTTGGCATACGCCAATCGCCGCCCCGAAGTCGGCAACTTGGCATCGTCATCGGCAATCGTCACCGGATGCGCGGCGCCCAGAATCGTCAACTCCGCGGGCTTCTGCTTTTCGCGCGGCTGGTTGATGTCGCCTCGGAAGAACAGGAACGTGTCGGGCGTCTTGTTGGGCACCTCGGTCAACGCCTGGGCGTACTGCTCGGCCGGCCGGCGGGCTTTGATCTTGGCTAGTTCCTCGGTGTACTTCTTGTCAAAGTCGTTATACCGCTTCCGCTCGCGCAGATAGATCGAGCCCGTGGTGTGGAACATCTGGGGGTGGGCGCGGACCAGTTGCTTCTGCTCGGGGGTTCGCTTGTCGGCGGGCGTCTTGAAGGTCGCGCGCAGGGCTTCGCGCTGATCCTCGGGTATCTTGACGATCTCTTCGTCAAAGGCCTGGTCGACCCAGGCTTGCAGCGTTTTGAGCCGCTCGTCGCTCAGCTTCTTGGCCTCGGCGTCGACTTCGGCCATCTGCTTTCGCTGGGCGTCGCTCATCAGCGAAACCAGCCGCCCTTGCGGGGACCGCCAGTTCTTCCAGTCGTAAGCCGGCTCGAAAATGGCGCGGAAGCGATAGTAGTCGGCCTGGGAAATCGGTTCATAGCGGTGCGAGTGGCACTGGGCACAGCCGACCGTCATGCCCAGCAGCGACGTGCTGACGATCTTGATCGTCTCGGCCATCACTTCGTTGCGAGCGACGTTCTGGTCCCCTTCGCCGGCGCCCGTTCCATCGGGGCCCATTCGCAAAAAGCCCGTCGCCACCAGCCGGTCGGTCTGGGCCGGCGTCAGATTCGTGTAGGGCGGCGCGAGCATTTCGTCGCCCGCCACTTGCTCGCGAATGAACTCGTCGAACGGCTTGTCCGAGTTGATCGAGCGAATCACGTAATCGCGATACTTGTAAGCGTACTGGCGGACGATGTCCTTCTCGCTGGCTCCGTCGCTGTCGGCATAGCCGGCCACGTCGAGCCAGAGCCGACCCCAACGCTCGCCATAGTGCGGCGACGCGAGCAGTCGATCGACCAGCCGGTCCCACGCATCGGGGGCCGTGTCGGCCAGGAACTCATCCACCTGATCGGGCGTGGGCGGCACGCCCCACAAATCGAAGTAGACGCGGCGCACCAGCGTCCGCTTGTCGGCCGTCGGCGAGTAAGCGACCCCCTGCTCTTCCAGCTTGGCCAACAGGAAGGCATCGACCGGCGTTCGCACCAAGTCGCCGTGCTTGACCTTGGGGACCTCGGGACGCTTGACCGGCTGGAACGACCAATGCTGACGTTCCTCGTCGGTGATGTCGTCGTGCGAGAGGGCCGCCGGTTCGGGACGCGCGGTCTTGGCGCCGCCGTCGATCCAACGGGCGATGCGATCGATCTCGGCGGCGGGCAGTTTCTTTTCGCCCGGCGGCATTTCGCCGGCGCGAAGCTTTTCGATCAACAGGCTGGCGCTCGCTTTGCCCGGCGCGATCGCGGCCCCCGAGTCTCCGCCAGTCGTCATGGTGCGAACGAGCCGCAGATCGAGGCTTCCCTCCGGGTTCGGCTCTTCGCCGTGGCACTGGAAGCAATGTTGTTTGAGCAGCGGACGGACGTGCTGCTCGAAGGTCAGCGGAGTGGGAGCGGCCTTTGGCGCGGGCTGAGTTGGTGGCGCGGCAGCGGACTTGGGTGCTACAGGCTTAGCCGTCGGCGGCAAAGCCGCCGGCTTGGACGCGGCATCCAGCTTCACCGCGGCCGGCGCGGACGCTGGCGGTTTAGCCGCTTCGGTTTTCGCCGCCTCGGGCTTCGGCGCTTCGTCGGCCGCAACGACTCCGGCGGCCAGCAAAGTGAATCCAGTTATGGCCAGCGCGGCCAAGTTTCGGACGCAGCGCCAGCGGCGCAGCGATTGCCAATTGATACGTTCCATCGACGCGGGGCTCCGCGAAATAGGCGGGTCGGGTACGGGCGGGCATGGCGGGGGGAGACGGACCAGGGGTCCACTGGTTATTCTAATGACAGCAACCGAAAATCATCAACACATTTTCATCCTGGGATCGGGGTCCGCCGCCGGGCCCAGAATCGCCCGATGCGCTTTGCCCTGCTTGGACTTACCGCGACGACCCACGCCCTGGGCCAAGCTGCCCAGGCGGCCGGTCACGAGGTCACGGCCGCTTACCCCGGGCTGCGGTCGTCGCTCGAACCGGCCGACGCCGGCCAGTCGAGCGCCCTGGCCGACGATTGGCAGGCCCTACTCGGCGGCAAAATCGCCGACGCCGTGATCGTCGGGCACTCGGCCGACGAATTGCGCTTGGAACAACTGCGTACACTTATCCAGGCCGGGGTTCCCCTCTTGGTCGAGCATCCGGTCGTCGACTCGATGCTCAGCTTCTACGAACTCGACATGCACCGGCAAGGAAGTACCGGGGCGGTGCTGATGCCGTTCATCCCAGCGCGCTGGCACCCGGCCGTGGCGCGGCTGGCCGAGATGGTCGCCGCCGGCGAGCGGAGCCCAATCGGACAGGTCGATCAGTTGATCTTTGATCGCCCCATGCCGGTGCGCGATCGTCAGCAGGTGCGCTCGGCCCTGGCCAGCGATATTGATCTGCTACGCACCGTGGCGGGCACGCTGCGCAAGATCGGGGCGATGAGTTCGGCGACCGCGGCCGGCGGCATCGACTGGGCCAATCTCAATGTGCAAACCGCCGGGCCGAGCGGTTGCCTGGTCCGCTGGTCGATCGGGCCGGTCGAGGACCGCACGGCGGCGCAAGTCGCTCTGGTCGGGCGCTCGGGCAAGGCCACGCTGACAATGCCGATTGACGAGCAGTGGGTGTTGCAGATTCGAACCGGCAGCGAGACGCGCACCGAAACCTACGACGAGTGGAATCCAACGGCCGAGGCAATCGAACGCTTCGAGCTGGCCTGCGCCGGCCAGCCGGTCGAACCGACCTGGCTTGATGCTTGTCGCGACATGGAAATCGTCGATGCCGTCGAACGGAGCGTGGCGCGGGGCCGCACGATCGATGTCTATGGCGAGGAGCAGACCGAGCAAGGAACCTTCAAAGGCATGATGGCGGCGGGGGGCTGTGTGCTGTTGATGGTCGCGCTATTGGCCACCATCGTCGCCACGACCGCGGTCTATTGGGGAGTGCCCGGCGCGAGCTATTGGCCGTATGTGTTGTTCGGACTGCTGGGTGCGTTCTTAATCCTGCAAACGCTCAGACTGGCGTGGCCGACGGAGAAGAAGTGATGATTGCTGAATGATGAGTGATGAATGTAGGCGGTCCTCTGTTACTCAGCATTCATCATTCAGCACTCATTACTTCCCGCTCGGCGTTTCGCCAAGCTTCTCGCTCTCTTCCGCAAAGTGACATGCCGCGCGGTGGTTGGTGGTGGCATCGACGACGCGCAGCTCGGGCACGTCGCGGCGGCAAGTCTCGGGGCGTCCCTTGAGCTCATACAACGGGCAGCGCGGGTGAAATGCGCAGCCCGGCGGTACGTTGATCGGCGACGGCAACTCGTCGTCGGTGGCGACAATCCGCTTGTGCCGCGCGGTGGGATCGGGGCGAGGAATCGCCGACAACAATACCCGCGAGTACGGATGTCGCGGCTGATCGAACAGCGCCTCGGTCGGCGCGTGCTCGACGATCTTGCCCAGGTACATCACGGCGACTTCGTGACTGACGTGCCGCACGGCCCCCAGATCGTGGCTGATCATCAGATAGGCAAGCTGGAATTGTTCTTGCAGATCGCCCAATAGATTGATCACTTGCGCGCGAATCGAGACATCGAGCGCGCTCGTCGGTTCATCGCAGACGATGAACGCAGGATTCAGCGCCAGCGCCCGGGCGATGCCAATCCGCTGTCGCTGGCCGCCGGAGAACTCGTGCGGATAGCGAATCGCGGCGTCAGGAGTCAGACCGACCTTGGTCAGCAGTTCGGCCACACGCTGTTCAAGCGTCCGGCCACGGGCGATCTTGTGAATCAGCAACGGCTCGCCGACCGTAGCGCCGACAGTCATCCGCGGGTTCAACGACCCATACGGGTCTTGAAAGATGATCTGCATCCGCTGCCGCAGGGTGCGCATCTGGTCGCGCGGCAGGCTGAAAATATCGGCCCCATCGAATAGCACCTTGCCGCGCGTGGCGGGAATGAGCCGCAGAATGGTGCGACCGACCGTGGTCTTGCCACAGCCGCTTTCGCCGACCAGCCCCAGCGTCTTGCCGCGTTCCAGGTTGAATGTCACGCCGTCGACCGCGCGGACGTGCTGATGCACGCGGCGAAACACTCCGCGCCGCACGGGAAACCACTTGCCCAGGTCGACCACCTGGAGCATCGGCCCCGCGTGCTTCGCCGACGCAGGCTGGGCCTCGGCGGGAGCCGCGGGAGTTTTGGGTGGTGTGGCGACAGCAGAAGAACTCATCGGCTCACTTTCAGCGACAACCTCAATCGCGCCATCGATAAACACCCCTCCCTTTCAGGGAGGGGCTGGGGGGAGGGTAAACGCGTTGCCCAGCTCTCCACTGCTTCAACTGACAATGGAATCCACGCAGGCCCGCGACGTCTTTACCCTCACCCGCTCACTTCGTTCGCGACCTCTCCCTTCAAGGGAGAGGTGTTGGCCTCGTTCAACAACTCATCGGCGCGCCAACAAGCCGACCAGTGCCCCGGCCGCACCTCGGCCAGCGGCGGCTCTTCCGTACACTTGTCGATCGCCAACGGACACCGGGCGCGAAACCTGCAGACACTGGGAAAGTTCGTCGGCGCTGGCACATTCCCTTCGATCGGCTGCAGACGTTCCTGACGCTGATCGACGCGGACCAGGCTGTGAAACAGTCCGCGCGTGTAAGGGTGCAGCGGCCGCGCGAACAACGGCTCGACGGCGGCCTGCTCGACCACCTTGCCGGCGTACATCACCACCACGTCGTCGGCCATCTCGGCCACCACGCCCAGGTCGTGGGTGATCAGCATAATGGCCATGCCGTGCTCGGCCTGCACACGCCGCAGCAAGTCAAGAATCCGCGCCTGGATCGTCACATCGAGCGCCGTCGTCGGCTCGTCGGCGATCAACAACCGTGGATTGCACGCCAGGGCCATGGCGATCATTGCCCGTTGCTTCATGCCGCCGGAAAGCTCGTGCGGATACTGGTCGATGCGCCGCTCGGGCTCGCTGATGCGCACATCGGTCAGCGCACGGAGAATCTCTTGCTGCAACTGATCCTTGGGCACCTGGCGGTGCAGTCGGATCGCCTCGCCGATCTGCTGCCCGATGGTGAAGACCGGGTTCAAGCTGGTGGCGGGCTCCTGGAAGATCATGGCGATAGCCGCGCCGCGGATGCCGCGCAGCTCGCCGGCCGGCAGGTCGAGCAGGTTGCGTCCCTCGAAGCGAATCTGTCCCTGACGGATTTCCCCCGGCGGCTCGGCGATCAGTCGTAGCACGCTGAGCGCGGTGACGGTCTTGCCGCAGCCGCTTTCGCCGACCACGGCCAACGTCTTGCCGGCGGCTACGCTGAACGAGACGCCATCGACGGCCCGGGCCAGGCCGCGCTCGGTGTGAAACACGGTTTCGAGTTCGACGATTTCCAGCAGCGGCCGCCCGGCCGCGTTTGCCGGGGCCGTTGGTTGTGCAGTCGCGATGGCCGAACCAGATTGACTCACGAAGACTCTTTCAAATCAGTCGTCATAGGGAATGGTTGCTGTATCCGCCGGATTCTAATGGAACGAGCCGAAACTGACACCCCGGCCGGTGCATGGGCCGTTCCTTGGTATCGACATCGTGCCAGCAAGCAGCGGGCCTCGCTATGCGTGGATTCTCGCGAAAGCCGCCAGCAGTTTGTTTCGAGCGGCGCGACTTGAATTCGGGCCGCTTGAGCCCCGGGCGGCAATCGAGTATTTTGGAAGATCGTCGCCCCACGGGGCGACGCGTTCGGGCGACTAGCTCAGTTGGTTAGAGCACTATCCTCACACGGTAGGGGTCACAGGTTCGAGTCCTGTGTCGCCCATTGCCCCGGTTTGGCCAAGGTTCGCGATTGATTGCGAATCTCGGCCAAGCCGGGGTTTTTTGTTGCGCGAGGGGACCAGTTCGAGCGACTCGCACCCCGCACTGACCCACTCATTGTCAAACTCGCATACTCGCTACAATCGGCGCGCTTGGTTCAGGGCCACCGCCAAAGGGCGCATTACGGCGGTCACCACGGCTGTTTCCTTCCCCTAGCGGCCTGAACTGGTGATGTTCTGGTCCCAGGCTGCCGCGCCGGCGCAAGCCGCGCCCTACAGTTGGAACAACCGGTTTGCGCGCTCGCCGATGGGGCGTGAGCGTGCCCGCTGGCCTCGCCTTTCGCGGCGCAGCTTGTCGCGCCGTGCCGTCGTCATGTCCTCCTCACTTGCTTCATCGACGTTTGACCGTCGTGTCGTGCGCGTCGGCGTGCGTGCGCTGGCGCTGTTGTTGATTGGCGCGCTGGTGGTTGCTTTTGTCGGTCGGTGCCTGAGCAGTCCCGACATGGTGTGGTTGATGCCCGAGGACGGGGCGTCGTGGATTCGACTCGACAAGCCGATGAATCTGTTCGCGCGCACGTCCGACGTGGTCCGCGCGTCGTTCCGAACCGAGTTCGTAGCGCCGGCAACGCGCGAGACTTCGGCGCCGGCTGAACAAACGGTCGTGACGATCCACGCCCTGAAGCTTCCCCGCGTGCTGCTGGATGGCCGGGTGATCTATGCACCGGCCGAATGGAGTAACTGGCGGGTGGCTCATCGGGTCGACCTGACGGGCAAGCTCGCCCCTGGCAAGCACGAATTGCAAATCGACGTTCACAACGTCAATGGACCTTGTGCCCTGCTGGCTCACGGTGTGTCGCTAGACATCCTGACCAATGGTGAATGGCAGGGAAGCGACGACGGCAGCACCTGGCAGCCGGTGCGAACGGCCGAGGAAAACTGGCCGGTCGAGATGTCGCGGCAGTTTCCGCCGGCCGGGCTCGCGTTTGGCCGCCACCTGATCACGCTTGGCGGTGTGTTTGTGGCCGTGATGTTGTTCAGCCGGTATTTACCATCGTGGCTGGGCGGCGCATGGGGCGTGCTGGTATTGCGCGTGGGCTTGCTGCTCCTGTGGGTAGCTCTGGCGGCCAACAACTTTGGCAAGCTCTCACCGCTGCTCGGCTACGACGCCTCCTTTCACATCGACTACGTGCGCTTTATCGCCGAGCGTGGCCATTTGCCGCTGGCCACCGACGGCATGCAGATGTTCCAGTCGCCGCTTTACTATTTGATTCTCGCGCCAGTTTACAAAGTGTTGTCGCTGGCGATGATGGGCGACGAGATCACGCTGTGGCGAATCTTGCGATTGTTCTCGACTCTGTGCGGCGCGCTGCAAATCGAACTCTGCTATCGCGCGATCCGTGGCGTGTGGCCCAGCCGGTTCGACCTGCAAGCGCTGGGCGCGGTCTTTGGCGGGCTGCTGCCGATGAACCTTTACGCTTCGCAAGCGGTGAGCAACGAGCCGCTGGCCAGCACGCTGACGGCAGCAACGATTGTCGTCGCGCTGCACTTGATCAATGCACCCGACGTGGCGCGCCGGCGCTGGGCCCTCCCCTGCTTGGGCTTGCTGTGGGGACTGGCAATGTTGGCCAAGGTGACGCCGGTGCTCTTGCTCCCGAGCATTGTGATTCTGCTCAAGAGTGAATCCCGCAGCGGAGCGCGCCGCTGGCTGGCGTCGATGACAACGGTCTGTGGCGCCGCGGTCTTGGCGACCGGCTGGTACTACGCCCGAAACTGCTTTTACTTTGGCAAGCCGTTCGTCGCCGGCTGGGCGTCGGATCGAGGGCTCGATTGGTGGCAGGATCCTGGTTTCCGCACCATCGAGCAGTGTGTTCGTTTCGGCGGCTGTCTGACCTATCCGATCTACTCCGGCGCGTGCAGCTTTTGGGACGGGCTGTACTCGACGTTCTGGCTGGACGGCTGGCTCAGCTCGAAAGTGATCTTCGAACGACGCCCGCCTTGGAATTACACCTGGCTGCTGGCCGGCGCGTGGCTGGCTGTCTTGCCCACGGGGGCCATGCTGATCGGCGCGGTCTCGGGCTTTACCAAGGATGCGTCACCGCCGGCCCGAAGCATTCGGTTCGCCGTGCTTTGTATTGTCGTCTACCTGGCGGCGATGATGTGGCTGTTCCTCAACCTGCCGATCTACAGCACCGTCAAGGCGACGTACCTGCTCGGCCTGACGCCCTGCTTTGCGTTGCTGTTCGTCGCCGGCCTCGAACGCCTGACTGTGAAGCCAGGGCCGCGCTCGGTCGTTGTCGCCGGCGTGGCCTGCTGGGCGACCGCCGCGTACCTGGCGTACTTTGTCGCCTAAGAACGAACTTGCCGTTCGCCGGCAACGCCCTCGATCGCCTTAGAACTGCACGATCGCGTCAGCGCCTAGCAGCAACTGGTACGTCTGTTGCCCGTCGTTGAAGGGCCGAGCCGAGCCGGCATACGTGTCCCAGCGTAGTTCCGGCCGGATGACCACGTTGCGTGCTGGCGTCCAATTGCCGCCAACGGTCCACGACATGTACGTGCCCGGCAGCGGCGCCGCGTTCGGGTTCGACGGCTCGGTCAACCCGACGCGCGTACCCCCTTCGTCGCGGAACCATTCAGTGCGAGCACCCACGCGCCACTTGGGATTGATCCGATAGTACAAGTATTGATCGAGCCCGTACCACAGCGCCGTCCCGCCGCCGGGATAGCCCGTCGCCTGGCTACCGAGCCAGTGGTGAAACACGTATTCAGTGCGGCAGCCGATCTGCTTGCTGAACAAAAAGCTGTAGCGCGTCCGATTGGCTACGGCGTTGGTCACCGTGGCCAGCGCGGCTGGGTTGTTCTGTTCGTTGCCGGTGATGATCGCAAACGAACTCCACCAGCCGGCGTCGTCGTTCTTGTACTTCACGCCCCCCATGAAGGCCGGCTGGTTCGTGCCGTTGTCCAAGCTGTTCCAACCGTTGACCAGGCCAGCCTGTACGGTCAGCCGCTTGCCGGGCTGCCAGGTTCCCAAGCCGCCCCAGTGGGTGAACGGGCCGGCGAATTGATAGCTGTAAGCGTGCGAATAGAAGAAGTTGGTCGCCGACTGTACTCCTTCATAACCCACGATCGAATAGAAGTGCCCCAGCCGCGCTTGCAGCCGGGTGTTGCCGATGTCGCCATAGGCTTGCGGCAGCGCCAGACCGTAGTACTGGTTGCTGTTCCAACGATTGCTGCCGTCTCTGTTCCGTTCCAGCCCGAACGACTGGGCCACGTTATAGTCGCCGCCGTACAGCAGATCGACGCGTCCGCCCACGCCCAGGCCGGTGCGATTGGTAATCAACCGATCGGCGATCAAATAGGCCTGGTTGAACTGGCCGCTGTCGACTTCTTGCGAGTTGTAAGGTCCGTTGAAGCTGCTGCCCGGGTTTTGGGTGTTGCCCAGGATGCCCGCGTCGAGCCAGCCGCGCAGGCGAATCGCGCGGTCCTGGCGGAACAGCCGGCAATAGGGGTCGATCGCCGGCACATCGCAACCGTCGCCACAGTCGCCGCACTCGTTGTCGCAGCAGCCTTGACCGCCACACGGGTTTTCCCCGCAGCAATCATAAGGGCAACCGCCACGGTACGCGCCGCCCATTGTCGTCGGTGACGGGGCTTTCGCATCGTTGCTTGGCAGCGCCTCGATGTCGTTGGCCACCGGCGGATCCTTGGCATCGTCCAACGCTAATGTCGACGTGCCCAACTCCTCGGGCCTGGTCGGCAGGGCGGCGAATAAGTTGACGCCATCGAGGAGGCCCGCACTCATTACAACGAGTAACGCCAACGTACGAAGCGATCCGCCTGCGACCGACATGCTCAAGCCCCCGAGTTGCTGAACCAGAAAGCGCCCCACGCCAATCAACGGCCCGAGGCAGCGCGACGATGCTGGCGTCACCACGCATGTGAAACTTTGACGCCTATACCGACTGGTATCGTCATACCGGTTAGGCAAACTCTATCCAATACGTCGAGTGCGTCGGCGCGCGAGGGCAAACGGCGCAGGCCAGCCAGCTTATGAATGTGCCAGCAAGCGTGTGCCAGCACGAGCGCATGCCTCGTGAGAGCACTCGTAGAGTCTTCAGTTCGCTGAAGCGCGACGATCGAGGCCGTCATTCCCGCGCAGGCGGGAATCTAGTGATTGCGGTTACCCTCTGGATTCCCGCCTGCGCGGGAATGACGGAAACAGGGCTGGCGTTTAATGACTGGCCCCAAGCCAGCCGTGCTACGGCTTCCGCTTCCAACTGATCGCGGTGACGTGCGGCTTCAGGCTGAGCGGGCCGACGAGCGTGTTCAGGAAGTTGTCGTTCCGCTCGGTGGAATAGATGTCGATCAACAACGTCGTGCGACCGTCGTGCCGTCCGTCTTCCGTCGACACGCCTTGGATGGTCATGTTGTCCTTGGCTTCGATGGTCTGGACGAACAAGTTGCGAACCTCGTCCAAGTAGGTCTGATCGCAGACGACGCAAATCTCGTACAGCGTTTCCAACTCGCTGATGTACGAGCTGCCACGGCCGATCCGATTGGCCAGCGGCCGGAGCGTTAGATGCACGGCCAGAATTGCGCCGGCCCCGATCAGCGCCGCCCAATGTTGGCTGGAACCCGCCAGCAAGCCCACGGCCGCGCTGCACCACAGCGTGGCGGCCGTGTTCATGCCGCGGACGTTAAGCCCTTCGCGCATGATAACGCCGGCGCCCAGGAAGCCGATGCCGCTGACCACTTGCGCGGCAATCCGCACCGCGCCGTCCGCCGCCGTATAGGCGTCGGCCACCGATAAGAACAGCGCTGCCCCGACCGCCACCAGGGTGTTGGTCCGCAGCCCGGCCGTCCGTTGCTGAATCTGCCGCTCGAGGCCAACCAGAAAGCCGCCCAGAAACGCCACGGCCAGGTTAAGGCCAAACTGCTTCAGGTCCATCGCTGCGCACTCGAACAGGTCACGAAAGATCGTTCACACGGAGCGCCGTTATTCTGACCCTTCGTGCGAGAACCGAACAGCCCTCGCCGTGCATCTTGTGACTCGCACGCGATCGCCATGCGACAAAGAAAAGTTGCAATTGCCGGCGGCGAATGGTCAAGTAGCGGACAACCGGCCCCCACATTCCCACCACACTCGGAGACACGCCATGCACGACACTCCGCGTCGCCGCTTCTTGCAAACCGCCGGGCTGTCCGTGGCCAGCGCCGCCGTCCTTGCCCGCTGGTCGGCCGTGGCCCGGGCCAACGCCGCGTCGAACAAGAAAGTGATCGCGCTCGTCGGCAGCGGGGGACGCGGCACCGCCGTGGCCACGACGTTCGCCGGCCTGCCCGACGCCGAAATCGCTTACACCTGCGATCCCGAATCAACCCGCGCGGCCAAGGCGGCCGAGAAGATCGGCGCCAAGCAAGGCAAAGAGCCGAAACAAGTGTCGGACCTGCGCCGCGTGCTCGACGATCCGCAGATCGATGCCGTGATCGTCGCCACGCCCGACCATTGGCACGCGCCGGCCGCGATCCTGGCCCTCGAAGCAGGTAAGCACGTCTACGTCGAGAAACCCTGCTCGCACAACCTTCGCGAAGGGCGATTGCTGGTCGAAGCGGCTCGCCGCCAGAACAAAGTCGTGCAGACCGGCACGCAAACGCGCAGCGGCGCGCACGCCATCGAAGCGATGGACATCCTCCGCGGCGGTGAAATCGGCGACATCCTGGTGGCCAAGGCCTGGAACAGCCAGAAGCGTCGCGATATCGGCCACGGCGCGCCCAGCGAGCCGCCGCCAGAACTCGATTACAAGCTTTGGCTCGGTCCCGCGCCGCACATTCCTTACCAGGCCAACCGGCTGCACTATGGCTGGCACTGGGTCTATGCCTTTGGCACCGGCGATATGGGGAACGACGGAGTTCACGACATCGACATGGCCCGCATGGGCTTGGGCGTCACCACGCACCCGTCGCGCATCCTCGCCTCGGGTGGCAAGTATTTCTTCGACGATGACCAGGAGTTCGCCGACAACCAGTACGTGATCTTCGAGTACCCAGGCGATGGCCGCGTCGGCCACAGGCGACAACTAATCTTTGAACAACGAATCTGGACCCCGTACCGGCAAGAAGGGTACGAGAACGGCAACGCCTTCTACGGCACCAAGGGGATGATGCTGTTCGGCAAGGGGGACGGCTGGCAACTGTTCGGCCCCAAGAACAAGTTGATCCGCGAGAGCAAGATCAGCGAACGCGAAGTCGCGCACGCGCGGAACTTCTTGGACTGCATCGCCAGCGGCAATCGCCCCACGGCCGACGTTGAGATTGGCCACTTGTCGGCGTCGCTGTGCCATCTGGGGAACATCGCCACGCGGGTCGGTCGGCCCCTCAATTTCGACCCGGCCAAGGAGCAGGTCGTCGGCGACGACGAGGCCAACCGGCTGGTCCGCCGCGAATACGAACCCGGCCACTGGGCCATCCCCAAGGGGGTCTAGCTCGTCGTCGCAACTTGCGGTCCACTCGCCCTTTAGCCCCCGGTCAATGACCGGGGGCTTTTTGCTTTCCACCCCCTTAGATTCCCGCCTTAGTCACCGTCCCCAAGAAACTCAAGGCCAGACTATTGACATGACGATAGTTTATATATAAACTATTAAACGTGACATGCATTAAGTCCCCTGCTCTGCCGAGCGACCCCATGACCCGCGGCAAACTCCAACGCGAACTGAAGAAGGCGCGGCCGTTCGATTCGCTGGCCCAGGAAGCGACGCTGAACCTGGTCCGCACGAGCGATCGGCTGCAACTGACGTTTGCCCGGTTGTTGCGCGAGCATGGCCTGACGCCGGCGCAGTACAACATCCTGCGGATCGTCCGCGGGGCCGGTCAGCCCCTGCCGATTCTTGAAATCGCCAGCCGGACGATCACCGTGGTACCCGGCATCACGGGCCTGATCGACCGCTTGGAGCAAGCCGGCCTGGTCTGCCGCGAGCGTTGCACCGAGGACCGCCGCGTCGTCTACGTGGCCGTCACCGACAAAGCCACCAAGTTGCTGGCCGGCCTCGACCGACCGGTGCTCGATCTGCACGACAAACTGCTGGGCCACCTGACCCAGGCCGAATTGAAAGAACTGTCACGACTGCTGGAAAAGGCCCGCGAACGGCTGGATGACGCACCGAGCTAGAAGGTAGCCTCCTATTCGCTGCGGTGTTTTTTTGGCCAAATAGTTGACATATCAACAAATATCAAATTGCGATACCATCGGTGACATCATGATTAACGTCCGACCCTCGAACGAGCGCGGCCATTTCGACCACGGCTGGCTCGATACGTTCCACAGCTTTTCGTTCGGCGACTATTACGACCCTCAGCACGTCATGTTCCGCGCGCTCCGCGTGATGAACGAAGACCGCGTTGCGCCGGGGCAAGGCTTCGGCATGCACGGCCATCGCGACATGGAGATCGTCACGTACGTCCTGTCGGGCGAGTTGCAACATCGCGACAGCCTGGGAAACGGCGCCGTGATCCAACCGGGCGAACTCCAACGGATGACCGCCGGCAGCGGCATTCGCCACAGCGAGTTCAACCCGTCGGCCACCGAGCCGGTTCACCTGTACCAGGTGTGGCTGTTGCCGCGCCAGCCGGGATTAACGCCGAGCTACGACCAGCGGGTGTTCGACCCGGCGGGCCGGCAAGGCCAAATGCAGTTGGTCGTTTCGCCCGCTGGCGAGCGCGAATCGCTGATCATCCAGCAAGACGCGCGAATCTATCTGGCCAATTTGACCGCCGGTCAGTCCCTGGCCCAGCCGATCGCCGAGGGGCGTCACGGCTGGCTGCAAGTGCTGCGCGGCAAGCTGCAGCTGAGTGGTCACACGCTGGCTGCCGGCGACGGCGCCGCGCTCAGCGACGAAGCACAGCTTGAACTGCAAGCAAACGAACCGACCGAAGTCATGTGGTTCGATCTGCCGTGAGCACGGCTTGAGAACTCTTAACCATCTGTTACCAACCACACTTTTCGCAGGGAGTTAGACCATGAATTCGCAAGTCCAGGGCGTGTTGACCGTGGCCGGCCGCGTGATGCTGAGCTTGATCTTCTTGTTAAGCGCGGTCGGGGCCAAGATTCCCCATTTCGAGAAGACGGCCGAAGGGATGACCGAAGCAGGCATCCCAGCCGCTAAGTTCATGCTCGTTGGCGCGATCGCGTTTTTGATCGTGGGCAGCGCGTCGGTGATGTTGGGCTACCACGCCCGGATCGGCGCCAGCTTGTTACTCGTGTTCCTGGTGCTGGCGACGTACTACTTCCACCCGTTCTGGAAGCTGCAGGACAAGGCGGCCGAAATGCAAATGATCCAGGCCATGAAGAACCTGTCGATGATGGGGGCCATGCTGCTGGTCATCGCCAACGGCTCGGGCCCGATGAGCCTGGACCAGCGGAAGTGAGAGATCGAGTTGCTCAGCGCGCACGAACAGCGCCGTAGCTCGTTGTGGAAACACCCCTCCCTGTCAGGGAGGGGTGTTTGTCGGTCGACGTGCGGCGAGATTTGAACAGCGGAGACAGCGAGCGACTAGCGCGGCTTTTGCCGGCTGAGTTGCTGGGCCTGTGTCCGGAAGTTGTCGGCCTGGTTGATGTACTTGCGCTGGCGAGGCAGACTGGTCGAACGGCGGGCCATGCCGTCGTACTTGGCGGCCAATTGCAACTTCACCTCGGCCAGATGTGCGCTCACTTCGGTCTTGTCCATCATCGCGCTCCCAACAGTTTTGGAAATCGAAACGACTGCACCGACAACGATTATCTTAACCGAGCCAAAGGCAATGTCGAGTTTTTCCGGCCGGGGCGTGCTATCGCCTGAGTTTCCACTATTTGTCGACTATCGGCGCCGTTTGCTCCGGCGTCGTCACGCCGGGCGGTAGCTCGAGAATCCTCAAGTTGCGGAAGTGAATCTCGGCCCCTTCCGATTCCAGGCACAAGTATCCTTTCCGGACCGACGACTGGCTGATGCCGTTGACGAACTTGCCGTTGACGGCCAGCTTGACCACGCCGTCGACGAACACCACGTCATACTCGTTCCACTCGCCGCGCGGGCGGCAGCGGTTTTCGATCGACTTGCTCCGCGGGCCGCGCGGATTGTCAGGCGTGACGATCAATCCGCCCGCGCCGAACAACTCGCCATGCACATACGCGATCGGCGGCAAGCTGCCGTCCTTCAGCGGATGCAACTTCGGCCAGTCGAGTTCGAGCATCTGCACCTCGAGCCCTTTGGGGAGTTGCTTCCCCTCGGGCACGGTCCCTTCGCTCCAGGCAAAGACCCCCGAGTTGCCGCCGGGCTCCATGTGTCGCCACTCGACGTGCAACAGAAAGTTCTCGTACTGCCGATCGCTCCGCATCACGCCGATCGGCTTCCCTTTGCAGATGAGCATCCCATCGCGCACCGACCAGGTGTCCGAGGCGGTGTTCACATTGACCCAGCCGGTCAGGTCGCGGCCATTGAACAGTTCGCGCCAAGCCGGCGCCTCGCCCGCCCGAGCGACCGAAGCGACAAGTAACAGTAACAGAGCGACGCCACGACTCATTAGCGAGCTTCCTTCACACGAATGTAGCGATACTCCAACTGCCCCCGGTCAGCTTCCAGACCGATCGGCCCCGTGGCCGGCAGCTCGGCCGTGAACTTCAGCGGCTCGCCGTTGCAGGTACACGTCGCCACGTTGCCACGAACTACAACTTGAATGTCGTTCCAATCCTGCGGCTGGTAGCTCTTCAATTCCTTGTACGGCCCGGCCGCCAGATAATCGCGACACTGCAGTTGCGGCTTGCGGACAAAGATACCGCTGTCGGCGTTGACGCCGGCACGGAACTGCAACCGCATTTCAAAGTCGCGGGGGAACTCGCGCTTCGACCAGACCGCGCTCAATCCCTTGCCAGGGCTGACGACAATCCGCCCATCGCGCGCCGAGAAGCGGCTGCCGCTTTCGATAACTTTTCCCTGCAGCGAGAGCCCTTCCTTCGCTTGCCAGGCGCTCAAGTCGCGGCCATCGAAGATCAGCTCGAAGCCATCTTCCAGGACGAAGACCGGATCGGTCTGGAACGGCGAGGCAGGGAGCCCGGCCTGATTGAACAAGTTGATGTCCGGCACGTTGGTCCAGCCGTAGCGCACCTGAACCGGGGAGCTGACCGATTCGCTCGATACGACGATCGTATCGCCGTCGATCATGGCCTTGGCCGGCGCGAAGTTGCCGTCGGTGCCGGCAATGGTGAAGCCGCGCAACTCGCTCCCCTTGGCGACCAAGCCGCCGCCCAGATGCTTGAACGACAGGATCGCCCGGCCGCCATCGACGCGAATTGTGTCGTACGTCGGGCCGGAGTATTCAAGCTGCTCGCCGTACGCCAGCGCGCGGGCCGCCAAGGCCAAGCGCTGCCCCACCGGCTGCTTCTGTCGCGGATGAATATCGGTCGGATGCCCCACGTCGACCGTGACGGCCATCGCCGTGTTGGGGGTCGTTTCGGTCGTGATGCGTTGTGCCTCGCGGACCTCTGGAGTCATGTTGTTGTGCGGCGTGATCTGCACGAACAAGAACGGAAAGTCACCCTGGCCCCAGGCCTTGCGCCAACTGCCGATCATGGCGGGGAACAACGTCTGATACTGCTTGCCGCGTCCCGAGTTCGATTCCCCCTGATACCAGATCGCCCCGCGAATGGCGTACGGCTGCAGCGGCGCGATCGAGCCGTTGTACAACCCGCATGGACGGTTCGGGCTCTTGGTGGGGTCTTGCGGCGCGGCTGGTTTGCGCGGCTCGGGCTTGCCGTCGGCTTTTGCTTTCGCGACATCAGCTTCCCACTTGGCCAGCAACTCGGTTTCTTTTTGCTTGTAACTGGCCAGCGATTGCGGATAGTCGGTCACGGCTTTGGCCTGGACATCGAACAAACCGACCAGCGTCGGGTTCGCCTCCAAGTCGCCACGCGCGGTCCAGGCTTCGGCCACCGTGCCGCCGACAGCCGAGCGGACCAGGCCGACCGGCACGCCGAGCGACTTGCGCAATTCCTTGCCGAAGAAATAGGCGACGCCCGAGAAGCCTTGCGCCGCGTTCGGCGCGTCGACGGCCCACTCGCCGCCAATCAACGCTTGGGGTTCATCGGTCGCCTTGGCCGCCGCGGCGAACAGGCGTAACTGCCCGTCGCCCGCCGCGGCAATCGCTTCGGCCCCACCGTCGGAGCTGCTCAGCGTCCAAGCCATGTTCGACTGCCCGCTGCAGATCCAAACTTCGCCCACGAGCACATCGGTGCGGGAGAGCGGCTTGGTTTCCCCCTCGGCCGTGGCGGTCAGCGTGCGTCCTTCGCTCGAAGCGGCGAGCGGATCGAGCCGCACTTCCCAGCGGCCGTTCTTGTCGGCGGTGGCGACCTTTTCCTGGTCAGCGAACTTGACCGTCACCTTGATTCCGGGCGCGGCCTGGCCCCAGACCGGCGCGGGCATGTCGCGCTGCAACACGGCATGGTTCGAGAACAGACTGCCCAGGATGAACGACTCGGCGGCGTGCAACCAACCGGCCGAGACCAGGACCAACAAGCACGACAAGGCGAACGATTTCGTTTTCATAAGCGCGATCACTTGAGCGGGAGGGTGGGATGATTCGCAACGGTAGGCGGGCACGACGATTAGAATCGGGCGACCGGCGACAATCAACCGCCGCCGCCACGAATCGCCTCGCTGGCCGCCACCCCCAGGGCGAACCCTTTGCCGCATGGTGCGTAGCTAAAACGCCAAGACATTGCCGCGATTTTGCGCAACCCGCTTAAGCGCGCCCGCGCGGCGAGTTATGATGACTCGCGCCGGCCGAGGGCAAAAGTCGCAATCGCGCGCAGGTATTGCACTCGTCCGGGACAGCTTCTTTACGACGGCGCAGCGATGCGCCGCCTATTTTGCGAGGGGAACCATCAATGGTCTTTCCGGAAAGCGCGAGCGGCCGCCGGCCGCCGCAGCAATCGTTGCCGATTGATCCGTTGTTGATGCTGGCCCCCTGGGCGATCCTGGGGCTGATGGCGTTGTACTTCTCGCTCGGCTGCTTCTACACGGTCGCGCCGTACGAGCAGGCCGTCGTGATGCGATTCGGCAAATACCAGTCGACGATGATGCCCGGCTTGCATTTCAAGCTGCCACTGGCCGACCAGGTGCTGAAGGTGAGCATCGAAGAGCGGAGCTTGCGGCTGCCGCTAACCACTGTCGACACTCGCAACAAGGCACACGAAGACGAAACGCTGATGCTGACCGGCGACCTGAACACGGCCAGCGTCGAGTGGACCGTGCAATGGAAAGTGACCGATCCGGCCCAGTACCTGTTCCGCTTTCCGGCAAACGATCCCGACGAGTTCGCGCAACAGTTGGTGACCACCGTGGCCCGCACGGTGATGAACCGGCTGGTGGGTGATTACTCGTTCGACGAGGTGATCGGGGCCGCGCGGAGCGAAATCTCGCACGAAGCGCGGAAGGCGACCCAGGAAATTCTCGACCACTATCAATGCGGCATCACGGTGCCGGCGCTGCAGATGCAGCGCGTCACGCCGCCAGAGCAAGTCAAACCAGCCTTCGATCGGGTGAACGCCGCGATTCAGGAAAAGCAGAAACTCGAAAACGAGGCCGAAGCCGAGCGGAATCGCTTGATCCCGCAGGCCTTGGCGGCCAAAGACAAGGCGATTCGCGAGGCGCAAGGCTACGCCGACCGGCGGCACGCCGAATCGCAAGGCGAGATCGACGCCCTGGTCACGAAGTATCGCGCCTATCAAAAGGCACCCGACATTACGCGCCAGCGGCTCTACCTGGAAGCGATGGAAGAAGTGCTCGAAGGAGTGCAGTCCAAAACGATCATGGACAGCGACCTGAAGCAAATCTACCCGCTGCTGCAACTCGACCGCTGACACGAATGCTCCCTGGGGGGTGAGACCCCTGGGCTTGGCGTACCGCATTTCACTAGCAACTCGCAACCAGCAACTAGCAACTTTTATCATGACCAACCAACGCCGCGTGCAACTGCTGCTGATCAGTATCGTCTTGCTGCTGTTGATTCCGCTGGGGAATTCGGTCCTCTATACCGTCGACGAGCGCGAGTTGGCGGTGATCCTACAGTTCGGCAACCCGGTGCAAAGCCGAACCGAGCCGGGCTTGTACTTCAAGCTGCCGGTCATACAGCAGGTGATGCGGTTGCCCAAGACGCTGCAAGTCTGGCACGGCTCGCGCCCCAACGATCAGTTGGTCGACGTGCCGACCAAGGACGGCAAGAAGATTGAAGTCACGGTCTGGGCCGCCTGGCGGATCAACGATCCGGTCTTGTTCGTCCAAACATTGCGCACCGAGTTGAACGCCGAATCGCGCGTGAAGGAGTTCGTCCGCAGTCACGCCCGCGACACGCTCACCAGCAACAATCTTTCGGAAGTGGTCCGCAGCAACAACCGCAAGCTGACCTACACGCTGGGCCTGCCCGAGCCGACCGGCGTCAAGAAAGGCCCGGCCGAGAAGGCGGCTGACAACGCGCTGATCGAGCAGATGGTGCCGCCCGAGGCCAAGGTGCCGGTGCTGTTGGGGCGGACCAAGATCGTGGAACAGATCATGAAAGACACGAAAGCCGCGCTCAACGAAGACGGCCAGAAGGACTCGAAAGGGCGCGGCATCGAGTTGGTTGACGTCGGCCTGACGCGCATCGAGTTCGTGCCCCAGGTGCGCGACGCCGCCTTCCGCCGCGCGACGGCCCTGATGGAATCGATTGCCATCAAGTCGATCAGCGAAGGGGAACAGCGCAAGCAGGAAATCATCAACCGCACCCAGGCCGAAGTGCAGAAGATCCAAGGCGAGGGAGCGCAGGAGTCGAGCAGCCTGCGCGGCAAGGTCGACGCCGAGGTGATCGAGGCTTATGCCAAGGCGATCCAGGAGACCGGCGACTTTTACAACTTCTTACGCGTGCTCGAGGCGTACAAGAAGTCGCTGGCCAAGAACACCCGGCTGATCCTGACCACCGACAATGAAATGTTCCGGATGCTCAAGCAAATGGACCCGGGCAAGCCGAAGCCGCCGGGGCGCTGATTTTTTGAACCACGGAGGCACGGAGGACACAGAGAGAAATGATGAGTGCGGAGTGATGATTGATGAGTGGGGAAGAAAGCGCGGGCCTATGCCCCTGCGGCTAAACCTCAAGCGTTGTTCCTTCCACATTTCTACTTTCTGTTCTCTCCTCTCTTTCCCTCTTACTCCCCCTCGCCCCTGTCCCCCTGCGGCTTTTCTCTGCGTCCTCTGCGTCTCTGCGGTGAACCTCCCGCGTTACTTCAACGGCAAGACCGCTTGCATCTGAGCCCGCATCTCGGGCGTATAGAAATCCCCTTCGTGCTTGCGCCGCGGCTGGCCTGACACCTGTTCCAGCAATTCCAGTACCGTGTCGACGATCTTGGGCTCGGCTTGCACTTCGAGCCCCGCCGTCCGCGCCGGCCAGGTCGTGTAGCCTCCCAAAGCGTGCTGCTCCGGTGGCGGAATATAGCCCGACGCGCCGTTCGCCAACTCGATGTTGAACGTCTTCAGCAGCGGGCTCTGGGCCTTGAGCTTCAGGCCGGTGATCGAGAAGACTTCGTTCGGGATCGCGGTGATGCCCACATCGCCGATCCGCGCCGCCTGCAACACCAGTGTCTCGGTCGGATGCTCGTGCAGATAGACCGCCTGCTCGGCATAGACCTCGGGCCGGTCCTTGGGCCGCCGCTCGCCACGGGCTTCGTTCAACGGACGCGCCCAGGCCAGGCGTTCGGGGCTCGGCAGCCTGCGCCCTAGCTCAATCGTCCGTTCGGCCATGGCCAGCGACACCTCGCGGCGATACTCTACGCGCTGGCGCGCTTCGAGCGTTAGTGCCGCCACCTGGCTGGCGTATTCGTCGATGGTGATCGCGCGCTTGGACTGGCTGTAATCCATCCAGTGCAAGTCGCCGCTCGTGCCCTGCGACATGATCGCCACGGGCGCTGGCGCGTTCTTGGCTCGCGCGGCAGCGTCCGCCCCATCGCGGGCTTCGACCAGATCGCAGAAGCGACCGAAGTAATCGGCCGAAAAGCCGCGACCGACGCCGAAGTAGTGCATCGAATAGTTCGCCAGCAAGGCGATCGGCGCGCCGTCGATCGAACGAATCGCCAGCAACGACAACTCGTCGTCGACCGGTCCCGACGGTCCAACATAGGCCGGGTTCTGATAGCCAGGGTGCATCATCGCCCGGACGGTGCGGTCACCGAACGGGTCGACATCGATTTTATCGGGCTGATGAATCCAGCGGCGGCAATGCGTGTGGTTCGGCGCGTGAAATGACGTGTGCCCCCACTCGGCAGGCACCAACCGACGGTCGGCTTCGACGATCGCCTCGGCAATCTTGCCGGGCAGGTATTCGGTGTAAGCTCGATCGGCACGAGCGCCCAGCGTAAAGTCCATCACGCTCGGCGCGCTGTGCGTGTGGGTGGCGGAAATCAATATCCGCTCGCGCCGCAGCTTGGTCCCCGCCGCGGCCAGCGCCTTGGCCTGGTCGCACAGCTCGCGCGGCATCATGCAACTGTCGACCACCACGATCGCCAGCCGCTCGCTGCCGTCGTCGAGCACCAAGGCCCGAGCGTGCAAGGGGTCGAGCACCTTGTCATCAACCACTTCGAGGAACCCGCCGTTGCGAATGGCCGGCAGCGTGCGCGGGCTGACGTCAGCCTTGGCCGCGCCGGCGCGTAGCACACCGGCCGTCGCGCTGCGCCCTGCGCCGAGCAAAATTAGCATCCCCAGGAAACAGATCGCCAATCGACGCACGGTTCGCTCCCCTGCGTGGACTACTTCTGGAACAACGACCCGTACGCCGTCTTGGCAGCGTCGATGCCCAGCCGCAGCGCGCGAACGTCGGGCGCGATGCTGACCATCCGGCAACCCAACTCGTAACATCGGTCGGCGAACTTGGGATCGGCCGGCACCGTGCCCCAGTGCTTGCCGTGGGCCTTGCACGCGCGTGCGATCCGCTCGATGCCTTCCCACAACTTGGGATGATCGAACTGGCCCAGCACGCCCAGGGCCTGCGACAAATCGCTCGGCCCGACGAACAGCAGGTCCACGTCGGCCAGCGCGGCAATCTGTTCCACCTCGTCGAGCGAGCCGAGCGTCTCGATCTGAATCGCCACGAAGTTCTCTCGATTGGCGTCGGCGGCGAACTGAATCGGCGGCTTGTGCGTGTAGTTGGCGTCGCGCCCCTGGGTGTTCAGTCCGCGCAAGCCGCGCGGCGCGAACTTGGCCCACTGCACGAATTGCTCGGCGTGCGCGGCCGACTGGATTTGCGCCGCCATCACGCCGCCAGCGCCGGCTTCCAGATTCTGGGTCACGGCCGCATAGTCGGTCGGGGCCATGCGGACGAAACAGTCGAGCCCGTTGGCCCGCGCCGCCACCGACAAGGTTTGCACTTCTTGCCAGGTGAGGCCGACGTGCTCCTGGTCGATCCAAAAGCCGGCAAACCCGCCGGCCAGCGCGAACAGATCGACCGTCACGGTCGTGGGCAAGCGTCCCACACAAAAGACGCGGGCCAGCTCCCCCGCGGCCAAAATCTCTTTGAAACGACGCGACATCAGATACCAATCCTTCGATCAGGAAAGGGGAATTCGGCGAGTAACGGGGCGGGAGCCTTCATCACAGCCGGGCCACCTGGAAGTTGGCCAGCGCGTGGCGATCGGCCGATCCGTTATAGCGTGGCCCAACCTCGTCGGCCAGAAACTTACTTCGTACCGCCGAAATCCGAGCCTGGGAAGGGATGATTCTCGTCGAGTTCAAGCGCCAGCCGAGCCGCCTCGTCGGCATACTTCGGGTTGTCAATCAGGTTCGTATTCTCGCCCGGGTCGGCGACCTCATCGTACAGCTCGCTGCCAAGAAGCTTCCCTTTCAGGTCGTGCCATTGGGTGTAGCGGAACTTATCGGAGCGAACCGAGACACCCCGCGCTTGTTTCGGGCGGGTGTACTCGCTGAGGGCGACCTTCTTGCCAGGCAACGAAGCGTCATTGAGCAGCGACGCGAAGCTCTTTCCTTCCAGTTGTGGCGGCGCTGGCAGCGCGCACAACTCGGCCAGCGTCGGGTACAGATCAAGCAACTCGACGATGCCGCGGGCGCGCTGACCCGCGGGCCGGCCCGGCACACGCACGATCAGGGGGACGCGCGTGGCCAACTCGAAGTTCGTCATCTTGGTCCAGATGTCGTGCTCGCCCAGGTGATAGCCATGATCTCCCCACAGGACGACGATCGTCGAATCGCGCAGCCCTTGTCGATCGAGTTCGTCGAGGACCAGCCCGATTTGCGCATCGACGAAACTCGTACAAGCGCGATACCCTTGGATCAACCGCCGGGCCATCTCGTCGCTGATCGGCCCACGGGGCGGCACCGAGGCATAAGTCCGCAACTCGTACCAATCGTGCCCCGCCACGGCTGGCACCCCGGCGGGAAGCGCCCGGTTCTGGGGCAACTCGATTGTGTCGAGCGGGTACAGGTCGAAGTATTTCTGGGGGCAGCAAAATGGCAGGTGCGGCTTTGAAAAACCAACGGCCAAAAAGAACGGCTTTCCCTTCACATGTTCAAGCGCTTGCACCGCCCGCTCGGCCAGGGCGTGATCGTTGTAAGCGCTGTCGGGCAGGTCGGCCGCCTCGAACGGCGGCCCGCGGCGCGCTGCCTTGTTGTCGGCGAGCTTGCTGGCCGTCTTCATCTCGGCGGGACGCTGGCGAATCAGGTCCAACGACTCGGGCGTGTACCAGGACTTGATGCCAGGCTTGTGCATGAACGACGGCTCGCTCCAGGCCTGCGCGTCGTCAGTCACCTTCTCTTCGATGTGAAATATCTTGCCGATCGAGACGGTGTGATACCCTTGGTCCTTGAACAATCGCGGTAGAGTCACCACGTTGGGCATGGCCGTCAACAGGTTGACGTTGTTGACCACGACTTTGGTGGTGGCCGGACGGCAACCCGACAGCAGACTGGCTCGCGACGGATTGCAGACCGACTGTTGGCAATAGGCCCGCTCGAACAAGGTGCCCGACGCGGCCAGCCGGTCCATCGCCGGCGTCTTGATATACGGCACGCCGTAGCAGCCCAGTTCTGGCCGCAGGTCGTCGATGGCAATGAACAGGACGTTCATCCGTGTTTCGGCGGCGGACTTGCTGGCCGGCTCTTGGGTCTCGGCGACTCCGAGACCAATTGCCCAACACGCGCACGCCACCACCAAGAAGCGCTTCATTGCCCGAGCCTCTGTCACGAAAAAAGAAAGAGGAACGGCGTCAATATAAACGGTCGGCAAGCGGCGTCAAAAAGCTGGGCCGATCGCGCTGGCAATTCAGCGCGATCCAGCCACGGGGGTAATTACCCCAGCGCGCCCCTACCCCTTGCTCTTGGCTTCGGCCTGGCGAATCAAATCGGCCGCTTCCTCCGCGCCGAGTTCGCGGACCATAATGTTCCGCCAGCGAATCTCGCCCCCGTGGGTTTGCAGCATGATCGGCCCACGTGCTGGAATCGGCTTGGTCCGGTCGTAATAGTTCTCCAATACCGCGCCGTCGACCACCAGCTTGTTATTCAGCCAAACCCACGTCCGTGAGCCGGCTTGCTTGATGCGAAACGCGTTCCACTCGCCGAACGGCTTGTCGGCCAGGACCAACGGGTCGCGCCCCGGCGTGCGCGGCGTGTTGTTGAACAAGCCCCCCGAGCCCAGGTTCGGATTCCGATCCGGCTTGTCGACCACGCTCGGTTGATGGGTGTCCCAGATTTGCACCTGGGGACAGCCGCGCAGATAGATGCCGCTGTCGGCCCCGGCAACCGTCCGGTATTCGATCAGTAGTTCGATGTCGCCGAACTCCTGGTCGGTCGTGGCGTACGGCCCGGTCCCATCATTCACCAGTTCGCCGTTCTCGACCCGCCAGTGGCTGGAAAACTCGTCGCGCATTTTTTTCAGCGCCGCGCCCAGCTTCTCGCCTTGCAACTTGGTGACCGAGTGAGGGTTCAAGCCGTGCCAACCCGCCAGATCGCGGCCATTGAAGATCGGTTGAAAGCCAGCAGGTGGTTCGGCGCCAAAGAGGATTCCTTGAGCGGCCAACAACACGAGCACTACGGAAGCAAAGCCACTTTGCATACGACGCCTATGATAAATCGCAACTGTCGCCGGAAAGTTATGCGTACTCGTTCCCCATGCCGGCGCCAATTATGCACAACAGATGAAGCACCAGTCCCGGGATGATTAAGAATGCGTAGCCGACCACCACAAAGAACATCCAGGCAAGTCCACCGAGAAGTTCGCCTTTATAAATTTGTCCCAAGCCTGGCCACAAGAAACTTAAGACCATCGCAGTGCCTTTGCTCCATCGCTTATAGTGGCGACCAACATTGGTCTGCACCGCGGTCGACATGTAATTGTCGTTACTCTGATTGACAACAACATTGATCGGCGCTGCCTGTTGCGGCGCCATCATCACGATTTGCGGCTGCTGAATAGCTTGGGGATACTGGGTCGCGGGATTGGGCCGCCCATCAAGGTATTCGTTACAATGTCGGCACTTGACGGCGGTGGCGGCAATCGACTCACCACAGATCGGGCACGGCACACGCTGGACATCAGGTACTTGTGCCGGGGCGATGGGTGCAGTCCGAACTGGCACCAATGCAGAAGGAAGGGTGCTCGGCAAATCCTGAATTGGGGGCGCGGAGGCATATTGCTCAGCTTGGGACACCTGACGAACTTGGGGCCGCTCGCTCCTCGGCATTACTTCCGGCACCAAAGGAGGCCGACTTGCAGCTACCAGCGGGACAGCAGCCGCGGGCACTCCATCGAAGAGCCCTTTTACTTTCTCCGCGGGAACCCATTGGCCCCCTTCACCTTTCCTGATCACATCCGACCGCTTTAGTCGCAGAGTCGTCGCCAACGCGCGCAGTTCCGAGGGCTCAAGCGGCCCGACTTGCGAACCATTGACTTTGGCATACCACTCTTTAGCCATCATGTGCCCTCTTGAATGCGGAATGAAACGCACATGTTCAGACTTTAACGACTACTTCTCTCGGGGGCAAACAAAATACCCCAACAGATGTGCCGTGCCGTCAATATGGCCACTTTTCAGAATACGTCTTCATTGCACGCCAACTCAGTAGGAGAGTCAGTAGGAGAGAGTGTTGCTACACCGCAATCCAATCTTGGAACGCTTGCTCGTCGGCGTTGCGGCCGCTGAGGACCAAAACCACGTCCCCTTCACCGCTCAGGTCGAACGTGCCGTTTAACGCCGCGGCCGTGGTGATCGCCCCCGAGGGTTCGCTGCGCAGGCCGTGACACTGGTAGAGCCAGCGCATCGCCCGGCGGGTCGACAGATCGTCCACGACCACGCTCTCGGCCACGCAGCGCGCCAGAATCGGCCAGTTCGTCTCACCCACGTCGTACGACAATAGCCCGTCACAGATGCTCTGCGGCCGCTCGACGCGCCGGCGTTCACGAGCCGCCAGCGATTGACGGAAATCGTCGGCCCCCTCGGGCTCGACGCCAATGATGCGTGCTCGAGGAAACCCGTCGGCAATCGCCAAGGCGTGGCCGGCCATCAGCCCGCCGCCGCTCACCTGGCAGACAAAGTGCGACACCTCGCGCCCCTGTCGTCGCAGCTCTTCGACAATCTCCCAGCCGCCGACGCCGTTGCCGGCGATTACGTGCGGGTCGTCGTAGGGGGACGCCTGGATCGCGCCGAGTTCGACGGCAATCTCGTGCGTCAGCCGGTCGCGCTCGCCGGTCTCGTGATCGCGGGCGATGTTGTACGTGCGAATGTCGGCGCCGAACGAGCGGGTTAACTCGGCCTTGGTCCGCGAGGCGGTGTCGGGCATGACCACGATCACGCGCTTGGCGTATTTCATTCCGGCGTACGAGATGCCCGCCGCGAAGTTGCCTGACGAGTGAGCCGCCACGGGTCGATCGCCGATCTCGGCCGCGTGCGCCGCCATCCAGTTGAGCGCCCCCAACAGCTTGAACGACCCAACCGGCGTCCAACCATAATCCTTCAGCCACACGCGGCGACCGCCCGACAGGCCGAGCGCTTGCTCCAGCGCGTACGAGCGAACCAGGGGCGCGGGCGAGAGATGCTGCTGGATGACGACTTGCGCTCGGCGGACGTCGTCGATCGTGGGAATATGTATTGGCATGGCTGCGGTTCCGCGTTTGGCCGTGAATTCGCTTGACGCACGCTAGTATCATATATAAAACTGTGTTTTATGAAAGCCGCCAGAAAGAAAAACCCCACCGCCAACGGTAACGTCGCCGAACGGGCTAACTCGGAGCGTAACGGCGCCGAACGCCCCGCGACCGGCGAGGCGAGCGCCTACCAGGTTCCCGCGGTCGACAAGGCCCTCGACATTCTCGAACTCTTGGCAGACGCCTCGCACGGCATGAGCCTGACCGGCATTGCCGACGCCCTGGGGCGCACCAAGCAAGAGTTGTTCCGCGTGCTGGTGCGATTGCAAGAGCGCGGCTACCTGGTCCGCGACGACGCCCAGTTCTATCGGTTGTCGACCAAGCTGTTCGAGATTGGCTCGCAGCACGCGAGCACCCAGTTTCTGATTGCGCACGCGACGCCCCACATGGAACACCTGGCGCGGCGGCTGCGCGAGTCGTGCCACCTGAACATCGTCACGCAAAATCGCATGCTCGTCGTCGCCCGGGCCGAAGGGGACGCCGACGTGTTGGTGGCGGTTCGCATCGGCGCGACGTTCGAGTTGCACCGTCGAATCAGCGGCCTGGCCGCGCTGGCCATGCTGCCCGATCATCGTCGTCAGGAGTATTGGAAGCACGCTGGCGAGCCGGCCGCCAAGGTCCGCGCGCTCGAAACCCAGTTCGAGACGATTCGTCAGCAAGGCTATGCCCACGACGACAGCCCGATCGTAATGGGCGTGAAGGACTGCGCGACCGCCATCCTGGGCAGCGGCAACAGCCTGCTCGGCGTGCTGTGTGTCTCGCACCTGTGCCGCAAGGACGATCCCGACGAGCAAGCCGAGGTCGTCCAGGCCGTGGTGGAGTGTGCCCAGCGGATTTCCGCCGAGTTCGGGCCGGCGCCAAAATCGTAATTGATCGATCGAACCGCACTGCGAGTTGACTCTCGATGCGAGCCAAACCACCGACATCACAATGCTGGATGAACGCCGGGTGCTGGTCCGCCTGGGCCGCGCTCGCGATCTGCTTTTACGGCACGTCACACGCCAGTGCCGCGGAGCCGACTGCCGCCGGCGTGGAGTTCTTCGAGAAGAGCGTTCGGCCGATCCTGGTTCAGCATTGCTATGAATGCCACGCGGGGCGCGAAGCCAACGGCGGTTTGCTGCTCGATTCGCGCGACGGCGTGATGAAGGGGGGCGACTCCGGGCCGGCGCTCGTGGCGGGTGATCCCGAGAAAAGCCGGCTGATCGAGGCCGTTCGGTACAAGAACCCCGACCTGCAAATGCCGCCCCAGAATCGTTTGTCCGCCGCCGAAGTGGCGACGCTCGAACGCTGGGTGAAAGAAGGCGCTCCGGACCCGCGGGTGGGGGCGGAGAGTTCTGGCCCCGCGCCGGTCGGTATGAGCATTGACGACGGCCGCAAGTTCTGGGCGTTTCAACCAGTTGGCAAGCCCGACCTGCCGGCGGTGCAAAACACCGCCTGGGTCCGCACACCGATTGACGCATTCGTGCTGGCCCGGCTGGAAGCGGCCAAGCTCTCCCCTGCCCCGCCGGCCGACAAACGGACGCTGATTCGCCGCGCGACGTTCGATCTGACCGGACTGCCCCCCACGCCGGCCGAAGTCGAGGCATTCTTGAACGATCAGGTTCCCGACGCGTTCGACCGCGTCGTCGAGCGGCTGCTTGCCTCGCCCGATTACGGCGTGCGTTGGGGACGCCACTGGCTCGACGTGGCCCGCTACGCCGATTCGAACGGGCTCGACGAGAACCTGGCGTTTGGCAATGCCTGGCGCTACCGCGACTGGGTCGTCGACGCCTTTAACCGGGACAAGCCGTACGATCGGTTCCTGGTCGAGCAATTGGCCGGCGACCTACTGGCCGACGCCAATCAAGAGTCGCGCACCGCGACGGGCTTTCTGGTGCTGGGGGCCAAGGTGCTGGCCGAGCCGGATCGCGACAAGCTCGACATGGACACGATCGACGAGCAGCTTGACACCATCGGCAAAGTGTTTTTGGGGATGACGCTCGGCTGTGTCCGCTGTCACGACCACAAGTTCGATCCGTTGAAGCAGACCGATTACTACTCGCTGGCGGCGATCCTCAAAAGCACCAAAACCTTTACCGACTCGAAGACCGGCGCGATCAAGCACTGGAACGAACACACCTTCGCCAGCGACGCCGAGACCGAGGAGAACAAAAAGGTCGAAGCCGCCATCACGGCCAAGAAAGCGGCGGCCGCGTCGTTCAAGTCGAAGGCGACCACCAAGCTGCGCGACGCCGCGCGTGCCAAGGCGACAGAGTATTTGATGGCGTCGGCCAAGTTCGCGCCCGACATGCCCCTGACCCAGGTGGCGGCCATTGCCGAGCCGCTGGGGCTGCACCCGCACATTTTGCATCACTGTCGGTTGCACCTGGAATATCATCGCGACGATCCGTTCTTTGGTCGCTGGCACGAGCTAGTAGCCGCCAAGGATTTCGACGGAATCGACTCGTACTACCGCCTCAAGTTCGCGGCGGCCGAAGCGGCGTGGGCCGAGGCCAAGAAGAAAGACGGCAAGGCGAAGAAGCTCGACGACGAAGCGCTCGAACTGGCTCGCGCGGCGCTGTACGACAACGCTGGTTTCTTGGCGGTGCCTCCGAAGCCTGAGTTCGCGTTCGATGATGAAACACTGGCCGAGTATCACCGGCTGAGCGAGGAAGCTCGCGTGTTGGAAAGCACCTCGCCCGACCTGCCAGCGGCAATGGGAGTGACCGACGGCAAGGTGGTGAACGAACTGCCGATTCACATCCGCGGCAGCCACCGCAACCTGGGCAAGGCCGTGCCCCGCGGTTTCCCACAAGTGATGCAGGTCTCGTTCGGTTCGTCGAGCGGGGCGGGCACTTCGGCCGCAGCGACGAACTCGTTCTCGGCCGAGCAGAGTGGTCGGCTGGAACTGGCCAACTGGATGGCCGACCTGGAACACCCGTTGACCGCGCGCGTGTACGTGAATCGGATCTGGCGGTGGCATTTTGGCGCTGGCATTGTCGGCTCGACCGACAACTTTGGCCAACTCGGCGACCGGCCGACCCATCCCGAGTTGCTCGATTGGCTGGCCCGGCACTTTGCCACCGCGGGCTGGTCGACCAAGGATTTGCACCGGCTGATCATGCGCTCGAATACGTATCAGATGGCCTCGCGTCATCCGCGCGAGGCCGAGTGCGCCGTGATCGATCCCGAGAACAAGCTGCTGTGGAAATGGCGGCAGCAACGGTTGGAAGCCGAGGAGATTCGCGACGCCATTCTGGCGGTCAGCGGCCGACTTGAACAACGGATCGGCGGCAAGACGGTGCCGCTGCGGAACCGGCAGTTCGTATTCGATCACACCTCGATCGATCGGACCAAGTACGACAGCTTGCGCCGAGCGGTTTACCTGCCCGTGATTCGCAACAACCTGTACACGTTGTTCGAGCAGTTCGACTTTCCTGACCCGACGGTCCCGACTGGCAACCGGAACTGCACGGTCGTCGCGCCGCAGGCGCTGTGGATGTTGAACGCCGAGCTGGTGATGGACTCGGCCGACGTCTGGGCCCGCCGACTGTTGGACACCGAGCACGATCCGGCCAGCCGCGTGCGCCGCGCCTATTACACGGCGTTTGGCCGGGCACCGACGCGCGGCGAGTTGGACCGGGCCTTGAAGTTTGTCGCCCAGTTGCGTGGTGCGTCGACCGACGACGCGCGGCGCGCCGCGGCCGCTGAACTGCACGCCTGGGCTTTGCTCTGCCACGGACTGTTGGCCAGCAACGAATTCATCTACGTGAGGTAGCAATGGCCCACGAACATTGTGGCTGCTCGCGCCGTACACTGCTGCGGACTTCGGCCGTCGGCTTTGGACACCTGGCCCTGGCCGCGATGCTGGGGGACGAAGCGTTCGCCGAGCAACAGGCCCGCGCGGCGGCCAAGCCGGCGGCACCGGGCGATCCGCTGGCCGCGAAGGCGCCCCACTTCCCCGCGCGAGCGAAGCGCGTCGTGTTTCTGTTCATGAAGGGGGGCCCGTCGCACGTCGATACGTTCGACCCCAAGCCGATGTTGGACCGCGATCATGGCAAGCCGCCCCCGTTCGAGCTGCCGCGGGTCACCTTCGCCAAGCAAGGCAATCTGCTCAAGTCGCCGTGGAAGTTTCACCAGTACGGCGAGAGCGGCCTGCCGGTGAGCGATTTGTTCCCGCACGTGGCCCAGCACGTGGACGACTTGTGCATCTTGCGCTCGGTCCACGGGACGAATCCCGCGCACGGCGGCGCGCTGTTGAAGCTGCACACCGGCAGCGACCAGTTCGTGCGCCCCAGCATGGGCTCGTGGATCACCTATGGCCTGGGGACCGAGAACAAGAACCTGCCGGCCTTCATCACCATTTGCCCCACCCTGGCCCACGGCGGCGTGAACAATTGGGGCGCGTCGTTCCTGCCGGCCTATTGTCAGGGGACGCCGATCGGCAACGCCTCGACGAGCGCGGCCCAGGCGATGGTCAAGCACATTCAAAACTCGCGACTCAGCGCCAAAGAGCAGCGCCAGCAACTCGACTTGATTGCCGCGATGAATCGCGAGCATCTGGCCACGAGTCCGACGGACCAGGCGCTCGAAGGGCGGATCAACTCCTTTGAGTTGGCCTATCGGATGCAGGGCGTGATGCCCGAGATTCAGAATCTGGCCAGCGAAAGCGACGCAACCCGATCGTTGTACGGCATCGACGACCCGATCACCGAGAACTTCGGCCGGCAATGCCTGATGGCGCGGCGGTTTCTGGAAAATGGCGTCCGCTTCGTGCAGGTCACGCATAGCGACAGCGAAGTCCAATGGGACCAACACGGCAACTTGTACCAGGGTCACACCAAGAACGCCTCGGAGGTCGACAAGCCAATCGCTGGTTTCTTGACCGACCTCAAGGCGCGCGGCTTGCTGAAAGACACGCTAGTCGTGTGGGGTGGCGAGTTCGGTCGCACCCCGACGGCCGAAGGCAACGACGGGCGCGATCACAACCCGTACGGGTTCACGATGTGGCTGGCGGGCGCCGGCGTGCGTGGCGGCATGGCCTACGGGGCGACGGACGACTATGGCTATTTCGCCGTCGAGAACAAGCTGCACATCCATGACTTGCACGCCACGATTCTGCACTTGCTGGGGCTCGACCACCTCAGGCTCACGTTCCGCTATGCCGGGCGTGACTTCCGGCTGACCGACGTGGCCGGCCACGTGGCGAAAGACATTTTGGCGTAGTTTTTCGCCGCGAGATGTCATTAACCCCCGGTCATTGACCGGGGGTTAATGTGAATCGCCCCTTGCCCACTCGCGGTTCGCGGCGCGGTACACTAGTGGTTGATTGCCATCGCGTCGATCCACGCTTTTCGCGCGTTCCGCCCATGACTCGACCGCTCGACTCGAAACTTGCCGAGCAAGCCCGACTGTTGCAATCCGATCAGGCTGACGCTCCCTGGCGCAAATGGGGGCCGTACCTGTCGGAGCGGCAATGGGGGACCGTGCGCGAGGACTACAGCGCCGACGGCAACGCCTGGGACTACCTGCCGCACGATCATGCCCGGAGTCGCGCGTACCGCTGGGGCGAGGACGGCCTGGCGGGTTTCTCGGACCTCGAGGCGCGGCTTTGCCTGGCGCTCGCCCTCTGGAACGGTCGCGATCCGATCTTGAAAGAGCGGCTGTTCGGGCTGACGAACGAAGAAGGGAATCATGGCGAGGACGTCAAGGAACTGTATTACTACCTCGACGCCACGCCGACTCATTCATACCTGAAGCTGTTGTACAAGTACCCGCAGGCCGCGTTTCCCTACGAGCGGCTGCTCGCCGAGAATCAGAAGCGCGATCGGACGGAACCCGAGTTCGAGTTGCTCGACACGGGTGTGTTTGACGAGGACCGGTACTTTGACGTGTTCGTCGAGTACGCCAAAACATCACCCGAAGACATCCTAATGCTCGTCACGGTCCACAATCGCGGGCCCGAGGCGGCGTCGATTCACGTGTTGCCCACGCTCTGGTTCCGCAACACGTGGAGTTGGTCGGGCAACACCGAGCAGAAGCCCAGCCTGGCCGCGGCCGACGACGCCGCCCCTGGCGAAAGCGCCATTGACGCGAGCCACCGCCGGTTGGGTGTGCGACGGTTGTGGTGCGAGGGCCAGCCGGAGTTGTTGTTTTGTGAGAACGAAACCAACGTGCGACGATTGTTCAATGCCGAAGCGCCGGGGCCGTTCAAGGACGCCTTTCACAACTACCTTATTGCTGGCCAGCGCGACGCGGTGAATCGCGAGCAAACCGGCACCAAGGCCGCCGCGCACTACACATTGAATCTCCCGGCGGGGGGTTCCGCGCAGGTGCGGGTGCGACTGGCCCCCGAGGACGTGGCGGGCGGGTTCGCCGACTTTGACGCCGTGATGACGGCGCGCCGCCGCGAAGCCGACGAGTTTTACGCCGACCTGCAGCGCGACGTGGCCGACGCCGACGCGCGTCTGGTCCAGCGGCAAGCCTTTGCCGGCATGATCTGGAACAAGCAGTTCTATTACTACGACGTGCCACAATGGCTGCGCGGCGATCCGGCCCAGCCGCCTCCACCGACCGGGCGACGCCAGGGACGCAATCACGATTGGCAACACCTGAACAACGCCGATGTGATTTCGATGCCCGACAAGTGGGAGTATCCCTGGTACGCGGCTTGGGATCTGGCGTTCCATTGCATTCCGTTGGCGCTGCTGGATCCCGAGTTCGCCAAGCACCAACTCGTGCTGCTGACGCGCGAGTGGTACATGCACCCCAACGGGCAATTGCCAGCCTACGAGTGGGCGTTTGGCGACGTGAACCCACCGGTCCACGCCTGGGCCGCGTGGCGCGTGTTTCAGATCGACCGCAAATGCCACGGCGGGCCGGGAGACTTGGCGTTCCTGGAACGCGTGTTCCACAAGCTGATGCTGAACTTCACCTGGTGGGTCAATCGCAAGGACTCCGGCGGGCGCAACATCTTCCAGGGTGGCTTCCTCGGGCTGGACAACATTGGCGTCTTCGATCGGAGCAAGCCGCTGCCGACGGGCGGCTACTTGAATCAGGCCGACGGCACCGCCTGGATGGGGATGTATTGCCTGAACCTGATGCGCATCGCGCTGGAACTGTCGCTGCACAATCCGGTGTACGAGGACATCGCGACCAAGTTCTTCGAGCACTTCCTGCACATCGCCGAGGCGCTGACCAACATTGGCGAGTGCGGTCGCGGGTTGTGGGACGAGGAGGACCAGTTCTTCTACGACGAATTGCAATTGCCCGACGGGCGGATGATCCCGCTGAAGGTTCACTCACTCGTCGGGCTGGTGCCGTTGTTCGCCGTCGAAACGCTCGAGCCCGAACTGCTGGACCGATTGCCCGAGTTCAATCGCCGGTTGAAATGGTACTTGAACTACCGGCCCGACCTGGCGGCGCTGGTTTCGCGCTGGCACGAGCCGGGGGTGGGCGAGCGCCGGCTGTTGTCGATGCTGCGCGGGCATCGGATGAAGGCCCTCTTGCGTCGGATGCTCGACGAGACGCGGTTTCTGTCCGATTACGGCGTGCGAGCTCTGTCGCGGCAGCACGCCGCCGAGCCCTACGAGTTCAACTGTGGTGGTCAGCAACTAAGCGTAACCTACGAGCCCGCCGAGTCAACGTCGTGGCTGTTCGGGGGGAACTCGAATTGGCGCGGGCCGATCTGGTTTCCGATGAACTACCTGATTGTCGAGTCGCTGCAAAAGTTTCACCATTACTATGGCGACGATTTCAAGATCGAGTGCCCGACCGGCTCGGGCCAGTACCTGACCATCAACGAAGTGGCCAGCGAGTTGTCACGCCGGCTGGATCGCATCTTCCTGCGCGACGAACAAGGACGGCGGGCCGTGTTTGGCCAGTGCGAGAAGCTGCAGCGCGATCCCCACTTCCGGGACTACTTGCTCTTCTACGAGTACTTCCACGGGGACAATGGGCGCGGCGTGGGAGCCGCGCACCAGTGCGGCTGGACGGGGCTGGTGGCCAAGCTGCTGCAGCCGCGGCAATGCGTGGTGCCCGAGCGGTCAGCAGCCACGACGAGCGACGGACAATCGGCGACGCCTGGCCCGGCGCTTTCACAGCCTCGGTCGCGGTGAACACCGCCGACGACGATCTGAACGAGGCTGGTGCGGGTATTGTGCCCGCTGGGCACAATCGATCGTGCTTGCCGGCGCGCTGGCACACCGGCCGTCCCGTGCGGGCGATGGGCCGCGCTTGATGATCGCCCCGCTTAAGTGCCGAGCGGTTAGCGACATCCGGCACTCGCACCGTCCGTTCCATTCGTTTGTTGTCTCGGCGGCATCGCGTTTGCGATTCCTTTCAGGGGAACGAGTGTGTCCCAGGCAAAGGCTCAACTTCATTCAACCGCGCCGAGGCAGGAAGATGGCCACCGTTACTCATCACGATTCGACGCCGCACGCCGATTACAACCCGTTTGGCAAGCATGGCTATTGGCGCGACCATTTCGATCGATCACAGCGCCACCGGATGATGACCGACGACCTGTTCGCCGGCCGCGTCGTGGTGGCGATTTTGACGGCGGTGCTGGCCGTCGGCTTCGTGCTGATGGCCTTCAGCGTGGCTGCTTGCATGTGAGTGGCCTTGCGGCACTGGTGATTGATTGAGTGACGTGTCAGGGTTGTGCCGACACGATCGTCAGCGCCGCCGCCGCGGTGATTAGGCCGACGATGTTGAACAACACGATCAGCAGCCCCACTCCCAACAGGGTCTGCGTACCTTCGTCGGCCTGGACGGAACGGCACCGCCATTTGGCCAGCCGGTGCGCCACCACCGAGCAGACCCAATTCCAGTGCAGCATCACGTGTACCAGGATGCCCAAGGCCAGCACGCACAACAGCAAGAACTCCGCGCGGTGCCAGTCGCTGAACGTGCCGCCCCACAATAGCCAGCCGGCGGCCTGAGGCCCTGGCGGAAAGATGAAGCGGACGATCACGGCCACGGTGGCCAGGGCGATAAATAAGATCAACAGCAGGGTGTCGAGCAGAAAGTTCACGCCGGTTCGCGTCCAGCGCGACGGCGAGCCGTTCTTGTCGTTAACCGCGGCGCTATCGGCCTTCGTTGCGGGGGTGCGCTTTGAGATCGACCGTTTGCGCGGCTCGTCGTCGATTGATTCAGCGGCGACTAGTGACATAGCGGGCACCCTGGCGCCGGCGCGCCGTTGAACAATGGCAGGTAACCCAGCCCGCGAGCAATCGAAACCACGCCGGTCAACAACACGCAACCGGCCGCCACGCGAAACATCAGCACGCGCCGGCTCATGGGAATCATCCCGGCCCCTGCTCCCAACATGACCATCGCCGGCGCGGTGCCTGCGCCGAACGCCGCCATGGTAAGCATTCCTTGCAGCAAGCCGCCTCGGCTACCGGCCAACGCCAGGAATCCATACACGAGGCCGCAAGGCAGAAACCCCGTGAAGACTCCGGCAATTAGCGCCGGGCGCAGGCCGCGACTTTTGAGCAGCGGTCGCAGCAAGCCCCCCGATGGGCAACCGCCTGACGCGACCGTGGCACGACGAAAGTTAAGTAAGCCAAACCCGTGCAGACCTTGCCACAGCAGAAGCGCGCCGGCCACCAAGGCCAACACCGCCTGGACATCGACCAGCGCCGAGAACTGCCGCATCAATCGCCAGCCGCTATAACCGGCCGCCGCGCCACCGACGGCGTAAACAAAGATTCGCCCCACGGTGTACGCCAACTGACGGCGGAAGTTCTCGCCGCGGCTTCGCGCTCCTGAGGCCAGCGCCAGCGCAAACGGCCCGCACATGCCCAAGCAGTGTGCCGAGCCCAACAAGCCGCCGATCCAGACCAACGCCAATTCGGTCATGTGCGCGCTCCCGCCGCGGCCGAGGCACTGTCACGCGGCCAGTCAGGGCGCGAAATGTCAGTGAGGCTGGCCGACGGATCGGTGAACTCGGGCGCTCGTCGCAAGCGGAGCGAGTTGCCGATGACCATTACGCTGCTGGCCACCATCGCGGCCGCGGCCCAGATCGGATTCAAATAACCAGCCGCCGCCAGCCCGATGCCAAGCACGTTGTAAAAAAATGCCCAGAACAGATTTTGGCGAATGACTCGCACTGTGCGACGGGACCATTGAATGGCCCACGTCACATGCCGCAAATCGTCACCCAGCAAGCAGACGTCAGCCGACTGCCTTGCGACGTCCGCGCCACAGGCCAGGGCGATTCCCACGTCGGCTGCGGCCAAGGCCGGCGCGTCATTGATGCCGTCCCCGACCATCACCACGCCACGGTCGCGGCGCAATTCGCGCACGCGCCGCGTCTTGTCGTCGGGCAGCAATTCGGCGGCCACCGCCACGCCCAGGCGACGCTCCAGGGCCGCGCCGTGGCCGCGATGATCGCCCGTCAGCACTTCGATGCGTAGTCCCAGGGCTTGGCATTCGCCAATTGCCACCACGGTCTCGGGGCGCAATGTCTCGTCAAAGCTGAACAAAGCAACGACCGCGTCACCGACACCCAGGCAAGCGATTGGGCGACCTTGCGCGCATTGTTCGGTCATCTGATCGCGGAGCTTCACTGGCCACTGCAGGCTCAACTCATTCATCCAGCGCGCGCTTCCCAGGACCAGCCGCTGGCCTGTCTCCGTTACCGTCGTTAGCAAGCCGCGGCCGGCCAGCGTGCGCACTTCACCGCTGTTGTTCGCTAGTTCGTCTGTCCCGGCCCAGTCGGCCAGCGACCGGGCCAAGGTATGATTCGATCTTACGACCAAAGACGCCAACAGCTTCTTCACCTGCCCCAGGTGCCAGCCTCCGTCGAGCGAAACGGTGGCCAGCGTGGCCTGCCCCGTGGTCAGAGTGCCAGTCTTGTCGAAGCACACGGACCCCACGCTGGCCAGCCGTTCCAGCGCGTCGCCGCGGGTAAACAACACTTGAGCGCCGGCTGCCGTCCCCAGTGCGCTCCACACGGCCAGCGGCGTCGCCATTCCCAACGCGCACGGGCAAGCGATCAAGACAACCGCCAGTCCCGATTGCCAGGCCCCTTCCACATCGCCTCGCGCCAGGTGAATTGCCAACGTCGCCAGCGCGATCGTCGCCACGGCCGGCAGGAACCAGGCGCTCACGCGCTCGGCCAGGCGTTGATAACGCCCCTTCTCAGCTCGCGCGCGCTCGACCGCTTCGATCAGTCGTTGCAGCGTGCCGTCATGCGGCGCAGCCGTGACGCGGACCATCAAGTCGCCGTCCAGATTTAATGTGCCGCCCAGGACCGACTCGCCAGGCTCCTTGACCAGCGGTTGATGCTCGCCGGTCAAGGTTTGTTGATCGATTGCCGCATAGCCACGAACAATGACTCCATCGGCGGCAATCCGCTCACCGGCCTTGACCAACAACAGATCGCCAACTTGCAACTCGTCGAGTGCGATGTCGACGGCTTTATGGCCGCGCTGCAAGTTGACTCGTGGGGGAAGCAAGCGCGCCAGGGCGTCGAGCGCGGCCGACGCGCGCTGACGTCCGGTGGCTTCGAGCCAACGCCCCAACGTGACGGCCAGCAGCACCACGCAACCGACTTCGAAGTAGACACGTCCCGTGCCGCGCAACACCGCCACGCAAGAGGCGACGTACGCGGCCACGACCCCCGCCAACAGCAACACATCGGTCGACGGCTGGGCTCGTCGAACGCTTCCCCAGGCATTCTCCAGCAGCGGCCGCCCCAGCAGCCACAACACCGGCAGCGAGAAGAGCATTCCCAGCCAGCGACAGAGGTCATCCATGGCCGCCACGGTCGGCGCTTCGCGCGAGTCGGCGTAGACCTCGGCCGACCAGAGGACCATGGTGAAGACCATCACGTTCAGAGTCAGAAACACGGCCATGCCCAGCCGTGCCAGCACGCCGACATTGAACTCGGCCCCTTCCTTGTCGCCGTTGATCGACGCGGCAAAGCGGCAGCCCGAGCAACAATACCGCGGCCCAGCAGCGACGTGCGGCGCATCCGTTGGCGGCATTGCTTGGTTCGATGCGCGACGCCACGACCACCGCCACGTTCGCCCCAGCGGCAGGCCGCAATAGCTGCAAATCTCGGTGGTGGCTTCGGAAGCACTCATTGGACAGGGCGCAACAGTTCGATTTGCAAAGCCGGGAACACGTAAACGATGACGTAGTAAACCGCGCCGATCCAAAACATCAGCCACAGCAACCGCACATACCAGGGAATGCGATTCCCGACGTAGCGGTGAAAGCTGTGCTCGGCGACGGGCGTTGATTCACGCGGGTCGGGTGACATGGCGTCTCGGGTTTCGGAAAGTGGTGCTTGGACTGTCTTAGCGATGAGGCTGATCATAGGCGTCCAGACGCGCTTCGTTGTCGAGCATCGTCTGTTTGGGCTGTTCGATGTTGCGGAACATGCCGTTCATGGCCGCCCAGGCAAACAGCATCAGGAAGCCGCAACTGGCCAGCAGATAGTTGATGATCGGGGCGATGGCGAACATGCCGCTGGGGTCGCCGCGGAAGACATGGACCAACTCGATGAACTTGGTCCCAAAGCCCAACATGCTGGGGACCAGGATCACCACGGCCATCAACAGTCCCAGCCGGCGTCGCGTCCGGCGCGACTTCGCCCCCTCGATTGTCGTTGACGTACTCATTACTTCTTCTCCTCCAGCGCGACCGGTTGATAGGCCTCGTAATACGGATAGCTTTCCAGCCACGAACCCAGCCATTGCACATAGGTCATCAAGGCCAGGCCGCGCTCGTTGGGCCTGCTGGCGTCGCCGTCGAACAGCCAGGGATACTCGGGCATCGGCGAGCCGGTCGAGACGGTTGTAGGTTTGAAGAAGTGGACCGCGTGCCAGTCGTTCGACCGCCGCCCCCCTTCGCGCGACAGATCGGGCCCCACGCGCCGCGTGCCAAACAACACCGGGCGTTGCAACTCGTTTTGGTATTCCTCGGCTTTCGACACCGGACCAAACCGGCGCGACTCATTCGACACGGGGCGGACGAACTGGCTGTGGCAATGCCAACAGCCTTCGCCCACGTAAACCTCGCGGCCCAGCAGCAGCGCTTGGGCGGCCTGCTTTTCGAGCCACTCGTTCTTGACCTCGGCTTTTTCTTCGGTCGTCGCCCCCGCCGGCACTGTAGGGGGCTTGCCGTAAGCGCGCTCGAACGCTTCGGGATAGCGGCGTTGCAAATCCTCGAATTGGTACATCACGTTGGCGTTCGTCAGCTCGCTGGCCTGTTGCTCGGGCAGATGCTTGTACATCAGCATCGGCACCAGCCCGTTGCTCAGGAACGCAAAGGCGAAAAAGCCCAGGCCACCGACAAACAGCACGCCCGCTCGACTCTCAAACATGTTCAGTTACTCGATCGCGAAAGAGATTGCACACCCAGGGTTACGACGCATAGGCTACTTGCTCGGCCGGCTTCGGCCCCGTGAACGTCTGGTACATGTTGTGGATCAGCGCGCATTGGCCGCCGAACATCATCAAGCCAGCCACCAATCGCACGATCCAGAAGGGTTGCGAGCCATCGACGCTCACTTCCCAGGGCTGCAGCGAAGACCAGTAGTAGCCTTGAAAGATGCCGGCCAGCGTCAGGTCCAAGAACATGATCACAATGCCCGACGCCGACAGCCAATAATGCCATTCGCACAGCGACTGGCTGTACCACGGGCGGCCGCTGAGGCGCGGCACCAGGTACGTGATCACGCCCAGGATCCACATACTGAACACGCCGAACATCACCAGATGGGCGTGGCCGACGACCCAATCGCTAAAGTGGATCAGCGCCTGGAAGGTTAACGTCACTTGCAACGCACACTGCAAGCAAGTGACGAAGTACAACACCATGCCGGTGTAGAACCAACGAATCGGCAAGTTGGTCACGAACGCGCGGCCATCTCCGCACAAGGTGCCGAAGAAGTTGATGATCACGGTCATCACCACGAACTCGACCGCGATGGTCGACACCACGGCGCCGTATTGCAGGAACATCGGAATCGGCGTGTAGAGGAAGTGGTGAATCCCTTGCAGCGGATAGAAAAACGCCAAGCCCCAAAAGCCGACCAGCGACAGGCCGTGGCTCCAAATCGGCTTGCGGAGCAAGATCGGCACAAAGTAGTACATCATTCCCCAGCCCAGCGGCGTGACGAACAAGCCGACCAGGTCGTGGATGAACAATCCGCCGATCGCGCCGCCGCTGACACCGCCGACGACGTATTGAGTGACGAAGTTTCCCATGGCGTAGGTCAGGAAGGTCCAGACGAACATCGCCATGAAGTACCACAGCGTGACGTACAACGGCCCTTTGGCGCGCGAGATGGGGACCATGAAATTGATGGCCACCAGCAACAGCCCGGCCAGCGCCAATGGGTCGATCCAGACGGGCGTTTCGCCCCATTCAACCGCCTGGGCCTGGCCAAGCAAAATGCCCGCGGCCGTCGACAGGACCACGACCTGCCAGGCGATGAAAATGAAGTACGACAATGCGCGACTGGCCACCGGACGCAACGTCAAGCGGGGCACCGCCCAGTGCAACACGCCCAAGAAGGCGTTGGCCAAAAAGCCGTAGGCCACGGCGTTGGTATGCACCATCCGCCAGCGTCCCGGCGAAAGCAGTTCAATGCCGCGCAGCGGGTTGGCGTTGATCAACTGGGTTGCCATCAACAGGCCACCGAGCATCGAGATCATCAGATACGTCAACGCCGCGATCAAGTACCAGAGAACCAGGCGTTGCTCGACCAGTCGCTCGTAGCTGATCTCGTCGCCAGCCGTCGTGGCGGTTGCATTCTGGGCGGTCATGCCTGCTCCGTTTCGACTTGATAAGGGACGTAGGTGCCCCACGGGTAGACCAACACCATGGTCCAACCAAAGACCAGGTGCGACAGCGCGGCCACCCACCAGGGAACCAACCGCACAATCCAGTCGCCACCGAACAACAACGGCTGTAACCAGGAAAGAATGCCGTAGAAGTTCACCAGCCAGACGGCCAGCGACAGCGCGCTGACGAACACCAGCCGCGCCATCAGCCCGCGATCCGCGGTCCAGCGTGTCAGCGCCAGGTGAAAGATGATGCCATAGAGCATGCCCGTGGCCAGGTACAAGCAGCAGCCAATGGCCAGCGTCAGCACGCTTTCGATGTGCAATGCCGATTCGCCCAGCGGAAAGGTCAAATAAACCTGAATCAACCGCAGCGGCGATTGTTCGACGCCACTGTACCGCGACCAGACCAGCGAGCCGATGATGTTGAAGATCAGGCTGACGGCGGCGCCGAAGATGCCCAGCATGAACCCGGTCGTGGCGTAATATGCGGTGTAATAGCCGCGTGGCGGCCAGCCGGACTCGTCGCTGGCGCCGAGTTCGCGCTCAAGATCGGTGATTCGCGTCCGCAGCTCTTCGAGCTCGGCCAGCTTTCGCAGGCGCTCGCTGCCAGTCGGGGGAGAAGCATCAGTCATCGCTTGTCTCGTCGTGAACTATTTCCGCAGTTGTGGGCTTGTTAACCGTGGAACGCGGCCCGCTTATGGTTCGCTAGGGCTTTGCTTTTGCCGCGGCTTGTGACGCCGCTTCCCGTGCGCGAGTTAGGTAAGCTTGCTGCTCGGCCTGGGTCTCGCGGCGTCGGGCGCTCGACACGTATTGCACGTAGTGGACCAGGTGCCAAAACATGTCGGGCTGATCGGCCAGCTTCAACGAAAACGACGGCATCGGCGTGCCGTTGATGCCGCCGTAGATGCGGCGGTAAATGTCCAGCGGCTCTTGCCCGCCGTGGAACATGCCGCTGGTCAGATCGGCCGCCCGAGTTTGCACGCCCCAGGCGTCGGTGAATCCCTTCTGATTGTCCGACGTTTCGGCGCGGCCGTCGGGCCCGTGACACTTGTAGCAGCCAGCCGTCTCGGACAAGAACGCTTGCTTGCCCAGTTCCACCGAGGCCATCGTGTACTTGGGCTTGAGGCTCAGCGGGTAAATCTGCTGGCCGTCCGACGCTTGCCACAGTTGTCGAATCGCCGCCACGTACTCTTCGCCGTTGGCTGGGTCGATCGCGTCTTCGTCCCGTGCTTCGTTGGCCAGCAAGGCTTCCAACTCGCCACGATGAGTTAGCAACAGGACGTAGTCGACCAACGCCTCGACGTCTTCGTCATCCAACAGCGCGAACGACGGCATCGACGTGCCTCTCGCGCCTTGCCGAATCGTCCGAGCCAGGTCACCTCGCAGCGGCTTGGTGCCGAACGGCGTGGAAATGAACTTGAAGATTCCCTTGCGATAATCGCGCGGTCGCGGGTTCAGATGCGCCGCGGCCGGGCCTTGACCATCGCCAGTGTCACCGTGACAGCCAGCGCACTTGGACTGATAGACCAGCATGCCGCGCACCAGTTGCAGCGTCGGCACGTCCGCCTGACCGAATTGCCTGGGTCGGCTGGGCGTGCCGCAATAGCGGGTCAACTGCTCGGTCACCTTGGCCTGCAAAGCCGGCGTCAGTTCGCGGACTTCGCTGCTGGGATTCCAGGCCACCTCGTGCGTCTGGCCGCAACCAGCAACTCCCCAGAGCGCGAACAAGACGAGCCATGAATATCGGATCGACAACAGACCTTCTCCCGCTAGGTGTTTCAGTCAACAGTTTCAGCCGCTGCGCCACGGTGCTACCGCCAGACATGGCGAGGTCGGGCATGGGGATCGCGGCGCGGTTTAGTTCCGCGCGTCGCGCACGTACTTGTGGCAATTGACGCACTTGAGCGTCATGTCCATGTAAGCCAGCGTCGCCTGGTCGGCATCCTTGTCACGAGCGGCGCGGCTCAAGGCATCGACGGCGCGGCGAAAGTCGACGCTGTGCGCGAGATACTCGGGGGTTTGCAAGACGTTCCAATTCGCTTCCTGGCTGAGCAGACCAAGTTGGCTCGCGCTTTTGGCAATCAGGTCATAGTCTTCCATGATGATGCCGTCCAACACGCGATGGGCGTGCGGGAGCTTGAGCTTCATGAAGACACTCACGTCGTTCGGATGCGGAGCGCCGTGGACCTGGAATCCCAGCCCGAAAAGCGTCAGGCAGCACAGTCCAATCGGCAATAGCCTGGTCATGATGTTCCTCGATTCTCGATTCGGCGCGGCCACGCGGGCCGTCGGGTTATTTGGATCGGGGCGTTACGCGGCCGTTAGTCAATCGAGCTCAAATCCACGTTGAACGCCTTGGCCAGCAGGGCGTTCTCGGCCCGTTCGTGCGCCAACAGCCGCTTGCAGAAGGCCGCGAACTCGCGTTGCGACTTCCGCCAGACGTCGGCCGGCGCGTCGACCACGTGGGGCGCCGCCAGCACGCGGTCGATCAACTCAAGCAGTTCTTGATGCTGCTTCTGGAGCGAGTCGGCTTTGGCCGCCACGGTGGGCGAGCGGCAAATCGCCTCTTCCAGATAGCCCCCTGCTTCCTCCTGGCGGAAATGCTTGCTGACGTTGTCGCGCAGCGACATCATCCGCGCGTGCAGCGCGCGCACCTCGTCGGGAGCGATTTCCCCAGGCGGCTGCTCGAACATCCGATTGATGTCATCCACCTGGTGGTGTAGCTCTCGATGCTCTTCGAGGGCCATCTGCAAAAACGGTTCCGCTTCGTGGACACTTCTCATGGGAAACCTGCCTGGCATCTTGCCGTTTGTGGTTGCTTGTTCCAGGCGGCGCCTAAGCGCCCGTCGCCGCGGCCGACTTGACCGCTGGCTTGAGCGTCAGGACAGGGCAGTCGGCGTTGCGCACGACTCCCTCGGCCACGCTTCCCATCAACAAATGCATCAGCCCGGTGCGGCCGTGGGTGGCCATCACAATCAGGTCGACCTGCTCGGCCGCGGCGAGCGCCACAATGGCGTCGGCTGGCGCGCCGTCCAGCACTTCACGCCGGACGCGCACCAGCGGATCTTTGGGGCGCACTTCGTTGAGCATCTGCTTCAACGCGGCATGATTCGGTTCTTCGACGCCACAATACATGCCTTCAGCAGTCGCGTAGATGGGCGTAATCTCGCGAACCGTCACGATCAACAACTCGCCGCCCCCCTCTCGCGCCAGCGCCGCCGCATAATCAACGGCCGCACGGCTCATTTCCGAGAAGTCGGTCGGTACCAGGATCTTCTTGGCGTTCATGATGGGCTCCCTTGCTGGGAACATTGGTCATCGTTAGTTCGTGCCAGAAGTAACTAATGCAAGTCGAATGCCACACTGCCGCGTCGCGTGGCGAATCTGACAATTGCCCGAGAATCATGGAGTTTTGTTGATGCCGTGGTGTTTCGGTTTGTCGCCATTCAGACGCCAACCCAGTGTGCGACCTCGCTCACCTGTGCCAGGCTGCACGCTTTTCATCCGCGAGTGACGCGCGCTGGCCCACTCGATTTGCTGCATTTCTTCCGCGATTTGGCCTGTCGCGCGGGCGGCACGTGAATTGCGACGAGGTGTCACTCCAAGGCACAACTGTGCGTAATTGCGATCGCACGGCGCACAAGCGCGCCACCGCATCTACCTTCATATAAGGGCGACTCCCGTGCTCAACCCACAGCATGTCGACCTGCTGGTCGTTGATGACGATGACGAGTTCCGCGGCATCTTGGCCCGACGTTTTGAACGCCGCGGCTACCAAGTGCAAGAAGCGCCCGGCGGCCTCGAAGCGCTCGACCTGGCCAATCGCCGCCAGTTCGACGTGGCCATCGTCGACTTGCTGATGCCGGGCATGTCGGGCGTTGAGCTGCTCGAGAAGCTCAAGGCTGGTCATTCCGAGTGCGAGGTGATTCTGCTCACGGGCCAGGGTTCGATCGAGTCGGCCGTGGCGGCGATGAAGCTGGGCGCCTATGACTACCTGACCAAACCGTGCGCGCTGGCCGACCTGGAGAAGTTGATCGAACGGGCGGCCGAGCGCGGCTATCTGGCCAAGGAGAACGACCAGCTGCGCGAGGTGCTGCACCGCGCCGCGCCGCGACAGCGGATGATCGGCCACTCGCCGGCGCTGCGAGAAGTGCTCCGGTTGATCGAACGCGCCGGCCCCACCGACAAGGCGATTCTGATCCAGGGAGAGAGCGGCACGGGCAAGGAGTTGGTCGCTCGCGCCTTGCACCAGCACAGCGCGCGTGCCGACAAGCCGCTGGTCGTGATCAATTGCGCCGCCCTGCCCGAGTCGCTGCTGGAAAGCGAACTGTTCGGCCATGAGAAAGGGGCGTTCACCGGCGCGGTGACGGCCAAGCCCGGTTTGTTCGAGTTGGCCGACGGCGGCACCCTGTTCATCGACGAGATCGGCGAGATGCCCGGCTCGCTGCAAGCCAAGCTGCTGCGCGTATTGGAAGATGGGTCGATGCGCCGCGTCGGCAGCGTGAAAGAGCGTCGCGTCAACGTCCGGCTACTCGCGGCGACCAATCGCAACATGGCCGAAGAGGTGAAGGCCGGGCGATTCCGCGAAGACCTATACTATCGTATCAACGTGATGGCGCTCAACCTGCCACCGTTGCGCGAGCGAATGTCCGATATCCCGCTGCTGGTCGAACACTTCTTGGGACGCGACTGGCGGATCGAGCCCGCCGCGATGACAGCCCTGGAACGATACCAGTGGCCGGGCAACATCCGGCAATTGGTCAACGCCGTCGAGCGGGCCAAAATCATGGGCAACGACCACATTGTGCGGTTGGCCGATTTGCCCGAGGAGATCACGCGATTGGGCGTGGCGCCGGATATCGACACGGTGTCGTGGAAGGTAGCCGGTGATTCGCTCGAAGCGATCCAGCGCTCGCACGTCATCGAAGTGCTGCGCCGCGAACGGGGGAACAAAGCCCGCGCCGCGCGCGCGCTGGGCATTAACCGGCGGAGCCTCTATCGGCTACTCGAGAAGTACAACCTGGAAGGGGCCGCGATGGCCAATCGCGTGCCGACCGAGCCGCGGCAATCGACCGCCTGAGGCTAAATCGCCCTGGCGCGGACACTGACTGGTTTATTGACTGACCGAAAGCGATTTGCGGAAGCGGCTAATGCTGTACGTGAAGAACGCCAGGCCGATTCCAGCCACGGTCAGGAACTCGGGCCAGACCAACTCGAAGCCTGCGCCGCGGTAGATAATCGCCTGGGCAAAGGCCACAAAGTGCCGCGACGGCAGAAAGATCGTCAGCCGTTGCAGCCACTCCGGCTGGCTTTCGATCGGCGTGTTGCCCCCCGAGAGCATCTGCAACACGATAATCAACAGCACGATCAGCAGAGCAAACTGGGCCATCGTCCGCGCAATCGTTCCCAGAAAGATCCCCAGCGCCGTCGCAAAGAACAGGTACAGCACCACGCCGCCGAGGAACAACACGGGCGAGCCGGCGATCGGCACTTGCAGGATCATTCGCACGACCAGGATCAGCGACAGGGTGGCGGCCACCAGGATCACCAGGCCGTTGGCCCAGACCTTGGCCAGGGCGATCTCGAACGCCGTCAGCGGCATCACCATCAGGTGCTCGATGGTGCCATGTTCACGCTCGCGAATCAGGGCCGCGCCCGTCAAGATGACCGTTAGCATCGTCACCTGGTTGATGATCGCCACGATGCTGTTGAACCAGGAGGTGTCGCCGTTGGGGTTGAAGTCCTTGCGCACTACCAGCTTGATCGGCAGGTCGGGTTTCTGGTCCTGACGGGTGATAAAACTGTTGAGCTGATCGGCGATGATGTTGCGGATGTACGACGCGCCAACGCTGGCTTGCATCATGGCCGTAGCGTCAATGTTGACTTGAATCTCGGCCTTGTTTCCCGCCCGGACGTTCAACTCGAAGCGCGGCGGAATCACCACCACGAACATGTACTTGCCGCGATCCATCGCGTCGTCTACGTCCTGCACGCGGATCAGCGCCGGCTTCTTGAACCGAGGTGGATAAAAGGCGTCGATCAGCTTGTGCGACAGCGCGCTATTATCCTCGTCGACAAAGGCGATCGAGGCGCGGTTCACCTCGGTCGACGTCCCCTTGGCCTGGCTATAGATGGCGAACGTGAACGAATAGATCACGAACACCACCAACACGGCGTCGCGCTGCAAGCTGCGCAGCTCCTTGGTCCCCAGCCAGAAGATGTTCGAGAGCATCTGCACGGCTATGCCTCCTGCCCGCGCAAGGCCGCGGCCGTCACCAACATCAACACCGGGACGAATATCGCCAAGGTTCCGGCCGTGCCGGCCAGGAAACTGAAGTCCAACCCTTTGGTAAACGCGCCGACGCTGGCCTGCATGAAATAAGTGGTCGGCCACAACGAGCCGATCACCCGGGCGCTCCCCTCCAACGTCGAGACTGGTTGCAACATGCCCGAGAATTGCGTCGTCGGCAGGATCGTCAGAATTGCCGTGACGAACACGGCTGCGACCTGGCTGGACGTGAATGTCGATACCAGCAGGCCGATGCCCGTCGTGGCAGTCACGTACAGCAGCGCGCAGAGCGTCAACCCCAACCCGCTCCCCTTGATCGGCACGCCGAACACGACGACGGCCATCAACACCAGGATCACGTAATTGGCCATGCCAATCGCGATGTATGGGAGTTGCTTGCCCAGCAGGAACTCGAACCGCGTCGTCGGCGTGACATAGAAATTGGTGATCGAGCCCAGTTCTTTTTCGCGGACCACGCTGACGGCCATCAGAATGGCGGGAATCAAAATCAGCAGAATCGGCGGCACGCTCGGCACAATGGCAAAAATGCTCTCGAACGTCGGGTTGTACATGAATCGCGATGCGATATCGATCTGGGTCGATGTCGCCACCGCCATGCTGACATCGCGCTTGGCACGATCTTTCAGGTACGCCTGGTGCGCGCCGATAACGTATTGCTTGATCGTCTCGCCGCGGAACGGGTTCGCCCCGTCGACCCAGGCCGACACCTCGGGCTGGGCGTCGCGCATCAGGTCGCGGCCAAACTTCGGCGGCACCTCGAACGCCAAGGAAATCTCGTCGCTCTTCAACCGCCGCTGGGTTTCCTCGGGACTGGTTGACGGCGACAATTGCCGAAAGAACCGGGGCGTGCCGGCGTAATACTCCAAATAGTCGCGGCTGTCGGGGGTGCGATCCATGTCGAGTGTCGCGTAGCGGATGTGCTCGACGTCGGTCGTGATGCCAAAGCCAAACACCAGCATCAGCAACGCCGAGCCAATGAACGCGAACGCCAGTCGAACCGGATCGCGCAGAATCTCGAGCGTCTCGCGATAGCTATAGGCCAGCATCCGGCCGATCACCAGCGGCGAGTTCGACGGCGCGTGGCCGGCCGAATCGGCGTCTGCTTCATACAGCAAGGGCTGGTCCGACGATTTGCCCATTTCCAGCGTGTCGCCCGCGGCGTCGGCGATGTAGCCGATGAACGCGGTCTCAAGATCGTCGGTCCCACGGGCTTCCATCAGCTTGCGCGGCGTGTCACAGGCCAGCACCGTGCCGGCATGCATCAGCGACATCCGGTCGCAGCGGAGCGCTTCGTTCATGAAGTGGGTCGAGATGAAGATCGTCACGTTCTGCTGGCGGGACAGGTCGACCAGCAGTTCCCAAAACTCGTCGCGCGCCACCGGGTCGACCCCCGAGGTCGGCTCGTCCAGGATCAACATCTCGGGCTCGTGAATCACGGCCACGGCCAGCGACAACCGCTGGCGCACGCCCAGCGGCAACGACTCGGACAACTGGTCCAAGTGAACCCCCAGTCCGAACCGCTCGACCAACTCGTCGATCCGCGGCCCCATTTTCTCGGGCGGCAAATGAAACAGCCGCGCGTGCAGCCACAGGTTTTGTCGCACCGTCAACTCGCTGTAGAGCGAGAACGCCTGTGACATGTAGCCGACGCGGCGCCGGGTATCGACGTCCGAGGCGTCGACCTTCTGGCCGAATAGTTCCGCTTCGCCCTCCGACGCCGGCAACAGCCCGGTCAGCATCTTCATCGTGGTCGATTTGCCACAGCCGTTCGAGCCGAGGAAGCCGAAGATTTCGCCCCGCTCGATCGTAAAGCTGACGTCGTTCACTGCCGTGAACTTGCCGAAACGCTTGGTCAAGTGGCGGGCTACGATGGCCGGCCCTGCGGTCGAAGGTTGCCGCGGCGGGATGACCAGCTTCTGGCCGCTGCCGCGTTTCTCGGGTGGCAGCAGCGCGACGAACGCCTCTTCGAGCGACGGCGTGTTGGTCCGCTCGAGCAGTTCCTGGGGCGTTCCAGTGGCCAGCACTTTGCCGGCGTCCATCGCCACCAGCCAATCGAACCGCTGGGCTTCGTCCATGTAAGCGGTCGACACGAGCACGCTCATTTGCGGTCGCTGGGCGCGGATGTTGTCGATCAGCGACCAGAACTGCTGACGTGAAAGAGGATCAACCCCGGTGGTTGGCTCGTCCAGGATCAACAGATCGGGGTCATGGACCAGCGAACTGCACAGGCCGACCTTCTGTTTCATGCCCCCCGAAAGCTTGCCGGCCGGGCGCTCGGGAAACGGGTCGAGCCCCGTGGCCCGCAACAGCGCGTTGATCCGCGCCAGTCGCTCGGCCTTCCCTTGTCCGAACAGCCGGGCGAAGAAATCGATGTTCTCGAAGACGCTCAGCTCTTTGTATAGGTTCTTGCCCAGCCCTTGCGGCATGTAGGCGATTTGCGGACAGACGTTGTTGCGGTGATGGGGGTCGCGCATATCGCCGCCGAGCACGACCACCTGGCCCGACTGAATTTTCTTGGCGCCGGAGATCAGGCCCAGCAATGTCGACTTGCCCACGCCGTCGGGACCGATCAGGCCGATCATGCAGCCGGCTGGCAGATCGATCGAAATATCCCGCAGCGCGGCCACACGCCCGTACAGGTGCGTGACCCCAGCGATTGAAGCGACATTGCTGCCCGACCCCACCACGACGTTACACCCCCGCGAGCAAACGATTGGCCAACTGACCGGTACCTCCGGCCACCATGCACCGCGCCCGACGTTCGTCGCGGCGCGTTCGACGTTACGACGCCGGTGGCGGTGGCAAGGGCTGTGACAGGTTGCTCGGCCACTCGACCGACTTGTCGATGCGCACGTAACCAACGCCGCGGATGCCCGTCTTGATGCGTTCGACGTACGGCGCGACGATTTCGGGAGGCACGCGCAGCTTGACGCGGAACATCAGCTTGTCGCGCTCGCTGCGGGTCTCGACTTGCTTGGGAGTGAACTGCGCCTCGGGCGAGACAAACGTCACCGTCGCCGGAGCCGCGGCACCGGGGCGCACATCGATCGTGATCTTGGCATCGGCCCCTACGATAACCTTGGCGGCGTCCATCGCCGGCAAGAAGATCTCCATGTAGAACTCGTTCAGGTTCACCAGAGTCAGCGCCTTGCCGCCGGCGGCCAGCACTTCACCTTCTTCAGCCAGCCGGTAGAGAACCTTGCCTTTGACCGGCGACTTCAGGGTCGAATCGTCGATCTTGGCTTGAATCCGCTTGGTCTCGGCGCGGGCGGCCTCGGCGCTTTGCGTGGTCGAGCGGAGCTTAGCTTTCGTCGACTCGAGCGCCGCCGTCGCTGACTTGGTGACGGTTTGCTTCTCGTCGAATTCTTCCTTCGAGATCGTCGCCTTCGCGAACAACGTCTTGGCCCGGTCGAGTTGTTGCTGAGAAAACAGCAACTCGGCTTCGGACTTGACGATGTCCGACTTGATCTGGGCTTCGGTCTCCTCGGCTTCCAGAGTCTTGGCCTTGGCGGTGGCGAGCTCGGCTTCCATCTCGGTGGTGTCGATGACGGCCACGGTCTGGCCCGCTTCGACCAGATCGCCTTCCTTGGCCAGCATCTTGCTCACGCGCCCGCCGTACTTGGCGGCCACATCAACCTGAATCGATTCGATCCGACCATTGCCCGAGACGATTCCCGCCGGCAACGTCGACTTTTGTTGCTCCTGATACCAGTAATAGCCATAGCCGACGCCGACGACGGCGATGACCAACCACATGGCGAGCTTGACGATCTTATTCATTCCCCTGAGTCCTTACTCTCATCGTTGACAAACTGGCTGCTCGGCACGCTCCTGGGAAGGCCACCGGCAGATCGTGCGTTTGAATGGAGATGCCATTTTAGCCAGGGGGTGCCAGAGCCGCACGCCGTCGAATCAAAAAATAATTCCCGCGCCCCGCGGGGGGCGCGCTTGGAATTGCCCCCCTCGGCTGCCTATGATGCAAAGATATGTAGCCCAGCTTGTTTCCGAGGGGTTTCTCATGGCATTTCGCACGCGGTTCTGGTTGTTCCTTTGTCTGGCGCTGGTCGCCGCGGCTTCGTCGGCGTTGGCCCAGGAAACTCCCGATGGCCCCCTGCCCGATGCCGCGCCGCCGAAGGAAGGGCACATCTATAATCTGGACTCGCGGCCGTTCCGCTTTCGACTGGCGCGCAAGACGGGCCGGCTGTGGACCGACGAAATTGTGGTGGCACCTGGTCAAGAATACGTGATCGCGCCGGGCAAGACCGGCGATCTGGCCGCGCTCGAGGGTATTACTGGCGACGGCAAGGGACACATCACGATTGATTATCCCGAACTGGGAGGCCGCATTCGCCTGATGCTGCCGGCAATGGACCGCAATCGCAACGTCTACGTCACGTCGTGGTATCACGTCAAAGACTCAAATGGCTTTAGCCGACTGGTCCAAGCCGCGAGCAAGGCCGAGGCCGAGGAAAAGCACCAGTCGTTGTTGGCCGAGCCGCCGCTGACGCCGACCGAGTTGCAACGGGTGAAGCAGATGTTGCGCGCGAACTACGTGCTGCACGACAAATAGACACCGCATGGCGCCGCGCCCTAGGAGGCGCAACCTGCGAGTTTCACAGGGTCTCACTTCTCATCATGTCCGAGCTTGAAACCAGCCCGCGGTTCGGCTTTCATCCCACCCGAGCGGAACTTTACGCCGAAGGTAAGGCTCTGCGCGACAAATGCCCTCGCACGTCGCATGCCAAATGGAAGCCGGCAATCGATCGGCCTGATCCGCTGATCATCCTCGAGCGCGCCAACGAAGGGCGCATTGCCGAGTTGATTCCGATCCGCTATGGCCGCATGCTCCAGTCGCCGTTCACGTTTTACCGAGGCTCGGCCCTGGCCATGGCGGCCGATCTGGCCACGACACCCGCGACCGGTTTACAGGTGCAAGCCTGCGGCGATTGCCACCTGACAAACTTTGGCGCGTATGCCACGCCCGAGCGGCGCGTGGTGTTTGACATCAACGACCTGGACGAGACGCTGCGCGCGCCGTGGGAGTGGGACGTCAAACGGCTGGCTACGAGTTTCGTGCTGGCCAGCCGAAACAACCACCACGGCGAAGCCGACGCCCGCGACGCGGCCCAGGCCTGCGTGACCAGCTATCGCGAGCACATGGCCGAATACAGCGAGATGACAGCGCTCGAGGTCTGGTACAATTCGCTGGACATGGAAGAGATCGTCGCCACGATTAAAGACGACGTCACGCGCCGGCGCGCCGAGAAGCGGCTGACCAAGGCCCGCGAACGATCGGCATTCGAGCACGACTTTCCCCAACTGGTTCACGCGGCGGCCTTGTCTCCCACGATCAAGGACGATCCTCCCCTGATCTATCACGCGCGCAACGTCAGCCAGGAAAAAATGATGGAGAACGTGCGCCGCGGCTTTGAGCAATACCGCGAAAGCCTGCCCGAGCACCGCCGTTTGCTCATCGATCGCTACAAGTTGATGGACATGGCGATGAAGGTGGTGGGCGTCGGCAGTGTTGGCACGCGCTGTGGCGTGCTGTTGCTGATGGCGGCCGAGGAAGACCCGTTGTTCCTGCAGGTCAAAGAAGCCCGACCCAGCGTGCTCGAAGCATTCGCGGGCCGGAGCCCCTACGCCAACAACGGTCAACGGGTGGTGACTGGCTATCAGGCCATGCAATCAGCCAGCGACATGTTTCTGGGCTGGACACAGGGCATCGCGGGGCATGACTTCTATATTCGCCAATTGCGCGACATGAAAATCAAGATGCTCGTCGAGATTTACACGCCGGCCAATATGCTCGGCTACGCGCGCATGTGCGGCTGGACGCTGGCGCGGGCCCACGCGCGCTCGGGCGAGCCGTGCAAGATCAGCGGTTACCTGGGCAAGTCGGACAAGTTTGACGAAGCGGTGGCCGACTTTGCCGTCGCCTATGCTGACCAGTCCGAGCAAGACTACGCGGCGCTGATGAACGCAGTCCGAGAAGGTAAGATCGACGTCTTTGTCGAGGAAGCCTGAGCGCGCCGCCGACGGCACGCGGCATGTTCAGGATTGCGGAGGGGCACGATGCCTGCCGATTTGAATTCGAATGAAAACACGGCTCTATTGCGCCGCATTCTGGCGGCCGTCGAAAAGGAAGAACGCAAGCGCTGGGTTGATATCGCCTCGGCGGTCCTGCTTTCGCTGGCCACCATGTTCTCGGCCTGGTGCGCTTACCAGGCGACCCTGTGGGGCGGGGTGCAAACATTCCGACTGGCCGACGCCGCCAAGGCGGGCCGAATCAGCACCGAAGCCACCCTGTCGGCCATGCAATTCCGCTCGGTCGACGCGGCCATGCTGATCTCGTACATCGAAGCCCAAAGCCGCGGGGACGCGCGAACCGAGCAAATCCTGGCCAAGCGGTTTCGTCCTGAAATGCGCGTGGCGCTGGACGCCTGGCTCAAGACTGATCCATTCAACAACCCCGATGCGCCGCTTAACCCGTTCAAGATGGCGGAGTACAAGCAGCCCGAAATCGAGGTGGTGCGCCAGGCAAACGAGAACTTTCAGGCCGAGTACGATCGCGCTCAGACGGCCAACCAAACCTCCGACCGTTACGTGCTGCTGACGGTGCTGTTCGCGTCGGTGTTGTTCTTTGCCGGTATGGGAAGCACGTTCGATTCACAACGCTTGCAGCTCAGCGCCCTGGTGATTTCGTTGGCATTGTTTGCGGTCACCTCGGTGGCGATGTTCGGCATGCCGATTTGTCGCGAGTAGCCGCCGCCTGGAGTAGTTCTCAAGAGCCTGTAGCGGGGGTGGCACGTCCCCAGCGCAGCGCAGGGCGTGGGAAATTGCCAATCAAAGATTGGGGTCGATACGTGCTTCCCCACGCCCGAAGGACGGGCGTGCCACCCAGACGCTAGATCGCGGCGATAAGCGATTTAGCAACTCATAGCAAAAGAGCGAAAGGCGCCACGTGCTCAAGTTGCTGAACATGGTGGCCTTGGTGACGTTGATGCTGTCGGTGGGCATGAGCGTCACCATCGGCGAATTGCTCGCGGCCGCGCGTCGCTGGGGCGTGATTCTCCTGGCCGCGCTCGCCAACTTTGTCGTCGTGCCGCTAGCGGTCGTGGTGTTGCTGTGGCTGTTCGGGGCGGCGCCGCTGGTGTCGGTGGGGTTTCTGATTCTGGCCGTTTGTCCCGGCGCGCCGATGGGGCCGTCATTCGTCGACACTGCGCGCGGGGACGTGCCGCTGGCCACCGCGCTGATGGTGTTGCTGGCGGCTTGTTCCGTCGTTGCCGCGCCGCTGCTACTTTCGGTCGCTCTGCCGTTGATGCTCGAAGGAAGCGACCTGCGCGTCGACTACGGCACGCTGACGACCACGCTGCTGGTCACCCAGGCGCTTCCGCTGGCCGCCGGGATCGCCTTTCGTCGCTGGTTGCCGCGTTGGAATGAGCGGTTGCGCGTTCCAGCGCGCGGACTCGCCAACTTGCTGCTACTGGTCGTGGTCGTGTTGATCTTGGCGACCCAGTACGCGGGACTGCTGTTGGTGCGCTGGCATGGCTGGTGCGGCATGCTCTTGTTGCTGGCGGTCAGCCTGCTGACGGGTTGGCTCGCTGCCGGCCGCGACGCGACGACGCGCCGCACGCTGGCCGTCACCACCGGACTGCGCAACGTCGCCGTGGGGTTGGTGATCGTTTCGGCCAGCTTTGCCGAGACGCTCGCCGCTACCGCCGTGTTGGCCTATGCGCTGGTTTCGATTGCCGGAACATTCGCCTTCGCGCGCGTCGTCGGCCACAAAGCGGCAGCGCCAAACAGTGTGTCACGCCCCCTGTCCTGATGTGCGACCACGCACGCACTGAGCGGCGTCACACATGGCGTTGTCAGCCTTGGCTATCGCATTGGTAACGAGTGACTTCCGCCAAACAGCGGCCAAATCGCTGGCTGGTCTTATGCCCTCCACCTTCTAGCGAGCTCGCGATTGTGGCGAATCACGTGTTCCGGGGCTGGGAGAATTGCCCTCGTCGGCTGCCTGCCGCAAGCCACTGGTTTCCTACCGGTGGGTCTGCAATTCCTGAAACCGGCGCATGGCCACGGCAATGGCCGGGGCCAGATCGACCAGCCCGATCGGCTTGACCAAATAGGCCAGCACATGGTCGTTTTCGGCCCGCGTGATCGGTTCGGGATCGTGATACGCCGAAACCAGAATCACCGCGGTGGGTCGCTCGCGACAGATTTGCAGCGAGGCTTCGATGCCGTCGATACCTGGCATTTTGAAATCGGTGATCACCAGGTCAGGTTTTACCTGTCGGCACAACTCGACCAGTTGCTCGCCCATCTCGGCCACGGCCACGACCTGGTGTCCGCAGCGTGGGAGCATCCGTTCAAAGAAGTCGCGCATGTCCGATTCGTCATCGGCCACGGCAACGCGCAAGCTATCGGTCATGGGACGGCTTTGGGCAAGGTGATGGCGATTTCGGCCCCCGGTCCGTCGCGGTCGGCTACTTCGATCGTGCCGGCATGCGACTGGATAATACGCTGGGCAATTGCCATGCCGAGGCCAGTCCCTTTTGACTTGGTCGTGAAAAACGGTTCGAAAATCCGCGTCCGCTGTTGCCGGTTCATGCCCGGTCCCTGGTCGACAATCCGACACTTTACCGCGGGTTTTCCGTCGAGCGAGACCTCTTGGCAATCAACCGAGATTCTTCCTGCGGGAGGGGAAACCTGAATCGCGTTTTCGAAAATGTTGCGGAACACCTGCCCGAGCTGAAAAAAATCCCCCTCGCAACACGGGTCGCCGGCCACTTCCTCGTGCAAACTCAGCACACTGGCGCTGCGCAGGTGTGTCACCTGGGCCCAGATTTCCCGCCACAGCCGGCGCAGGTCACAGTCCTCGCGCTGGAGCCGGATTGGCGCCGCGTACTGTCGCACTTCTTCGTACAACCGGTGTATGTCTTCCTGGGCGCGTTGTGCGCGAGCTACCAGATCGAGCGCGTCGGGCCGATCTTCCACCTCCATTGCCAGCATCTCCAGGCAAGCCTTGCTCCGCTGCAGCGCGTTGCGTCCTTCGTGAACCAGCCCGGCCATGGTCTCGCCGATCGCCGCCAGCCGTTCGGCTTGCAGCGCGCGCTCTTCGGCCTTTTTGCGCGAAGTGATGTCGCGAATCGACAACAAGTGCAAGCCGGTGAGAAAGTTCGCCACGGCCTGGTATTCGACATCGATCACCGCGCCGCCGCGTCGGACCATGTTGATCTCGACCACCTGCTTACCCAGCGTTGCCAGCCGCTCCCATTGCTGTTGGAACGCCGGCAACTCTTCCGACGGCGCCAGGTCATGGAGTGAACGGGCCAGCAACTCGGCGCGACTGAAACCCAGAATGGCGCACGCCGCCGGGTTGACATCGATCATCCGCCCCTTGGTATCGGCGATCACGATCCCGTCCAGCGCGTTCTCAAACACGGCCGCCAGTCGCTGCTCGGTCTCTTGCAGCGCCTCGGCCACGCGTTGTCGCTCGGCCAGTCGCCCCAGGCTGGCGCGCAGCGCATCGGGATTGACCGGCTTCAATATGTAGTCAGCCGCGCCGAGCCGCAACGCCGAGATCGCGCCGTCCAAATCGGTAAAGCCGGTGATCATGATGATCGCCGCGTCGGAGGCCAGCGCCTTCAAACGTGGCAGCAACTCGGCGCCATCGCCGTCGGGCAAGCGGCGGTCGAGCATGATGGCCGTGTAATCAGCCCAATGCCGGTCGGTTTGCGCCTCGCGGGCCGTGGCGGCGGTGTCGACTTGCCAGCCGTCGATTTCCAGAATGTCCGTCAGGTTGGCCCGCGCGTCGGCGTCGTCCTCGATGATCAGCACGCGCGGCGGACGAGACGCACTCATGACGAACTCGGACGAGAAAGTTGACGAACTGTTTCCAACAACCGTGACATTTCGAATGGTTTGTAGCAGACGGCGTCGGCCCCCTGCTGCAAGGCGTTTTGCACCCGTTCTTCCCACTCGCCTCGATGGCCCGTGATCAGAATGGTGCGGGCCCGGGGTGACTGCTTACGTACCAGACTCAACACATCGGCCCCCGTGCCGCGCGGCAGTTTCCAATCGATCAACACCACCTGATGACCGCAGCGTTCCAACTGCCGCGCCGCCGCATCGACATCGTGGGCCAGGCACACGCGGTAGCCCTGCTCGCGAAACAAATCCCACAGACTGTCGCACAATTCCGAGTCGTCGTCCACCAAGAGGACCAGCGGCTGATTCGCCGCTTCGCCGACCGCGGTCAACAACTGTTGAAAGTTCACCGGCTTCGATAGCATCCGCCAGGCGCCGGCCTCGAGAACCGAATCGGCGGTGCTACTGCTGGCATAGGCAGTCACCACGATGGCCACCGTGCCGGCCGAGACCTTGCGAATGCGCCGATAAAGTTCCAACCCGTCCATCCCGGGCATTTTCAGATCGAGCAGCGCCACGTCGTAGTGCTGCCTGGCCACCAATTCCATTGCATCCGATCCGTTGAACGCGATGTCAGCTTCGTATCCCATCTCGGTGAAAATGTCGCGGAGATTCTCACAGGTATCGGGTTCATCGTCGACGACGAGGATACGAGTTTTAGCGTCGGACATATGGGCCTCAGGCATGCGCGAGGGAGATTCTAGCAGGCGGGATCAGATTGCGACGGTTGACGGCAGCAGGACGGTCATTGTCGTTCCTCGACCGACCTCGCTTTCGATTTTGAGCCGGCCGCCGTGCTTGTCGAGAATGGCCACGGCCATGGCCAACCCTAACCCGATACCGCGCGCCTTGGTTGAGTAGAGCGGCTCGACCACGCGCGATAGATGCTCGGGGGCAATGCCGACGCCGTTGTCGGTGACCGCGATTTCGACCAGCTCGGGCAAGCTCCGAGCGCGAATCGTAAGCTGCCCGCCATCGGGCATGGCGTCGCAGGCATTGCGGATCAGGTTGCTGAATACGATCGCCAACTGACGCGCGTCCCCCATGATTACCCCCACGTCCTCGGGGCAGTCGATCGACGCTTGCACCACGGCCGGAATCGTCACTGAATCGATCACGTTCCGCAGGAACTCGCGCGTACCGATCGATTGCATTTCGGGCACGGGCAAGCGCGCGAAATTGTTCAACGCCGTGATCACCCCATCGGCCAGACCGACCTGGCGATTGATCCGCTCGAGGTGCGTGGCCACCTTGTCGGGCGACGCGTTTTTGGCGTTCAGCAAGAAATAGATCGATGTTTTGATGACGTTCAGCGGATTGCGCAGTTCGTGCGCGATGCCACCCGCCACCTGTCCGATCGTCGCCAGCCGTTCGACCTGCTGCTGCCGGCGTTGAAACGCCGTTTGATAAGCGTCTTCGATAATTGCCAGGTCCAGGTCCAACAGCAAGTTCAACGAGCGGTGCGCAGCGGCGAGCGCGGTGGCGTCGCCCGTCCAAGCCTGGTCCAGCGCGCGCGCCAATCCGCCCCGCAGCCGTGACAGGGCCGCGTTGGTGAACACCTGGTCCAGGCCGATTTCCACGTGACGGAAGCCGACTCGCCAACGGCGCGCGACATAGTCGCGGTCATACACGCCGGAAACCAGGTTTTCGAGCCAGCCGATCAACGTCCCCTTCAAACGCATGATCTGCTGTGCCCCCCCCGTGATCACGCGGCGCGTCGCCTCGTGCTTCTCGATTTCTTCGTAGAAGTCATCGATCAGCCGCGCGAACGCCGGACGCAGCGCCTCGGCCGCGGCCGCCACGCGCGCAGCATCGGTCGGCTGCCAGCCCACGTAGGTCTGCAACTCCTGATAGCGTTTGAAAAGCAAGTCTGCTTGCATGACGACAACCTGCTGGCAATACCACACGGTAGAACGCGAAACGCGGGTCACTCGTTCTCGTCCCCAGCGATTCGATGGCCCATTCCCATGGCCCGTAGTCGCTGCGGCAACTCGATTCTAATATCAAGCACGGGGACGGAAAGTATCTCCGCCTACGATCGGCCGGCGATCCCGAGCGGCATTGCCGTGTCTGCCAGCCGATCGCCCCTGGCGGCCGTTGCGTCAGTCTGGCGCGCCGGTGTGCCGGGCCGCTCATCTCGCGCGCCTTGACACATTCGAGCCCAGGCACGTTGCCTCAGCCAGCTTAATTTCGCGGCCTAAAACGCTGATTCCACTCTCCCCTCTGCTTGGCACAAAAGGTGCGTTCTAATCAGCCGAGGCGTGCTTACTTCCACCGTGGCCGGTGGAAGTAAGCCATGAAGGTCGAGTCGGCCAAGACCAGCAAGGCGGAAGTCAAGTCGTAATTGCCCTAGGGCGTCTGGCGCTGGCCGCCTGTGGGTCAGCGTCCGACGCCCACTTTTATCGCGCTAACTTGAACCGCTTGGCGGAACAATTACTAGCGTGACAGGGAACGCATCATGGACACCTTCACTCAACGCAACCTGCAAGACTGCCTCGAGACCACGAGTTGGCCTTGCGTCACGATCTATCTTCCCACCTCGCCGTCCGGCGCGGCTGGGCAGCAAGGTCCGATCCGCCTGAAGAACTTACTCAACCGGGCCGGGCAAAAGCTGCTGGCCGAAGGCATCGACGAGGAGGCGGCGGCCCGCTTGCTCAAGCCTGGGCGTGCGCTGGTGGATGACACCAAGTTCTGGCACGACCAAAGCCAGGGACTGATGGTGATTTTGACCACGGCGGGCATGAAGCGTTGGCAATTGCCGATGAGCGTGGTCGAGACCGTCGCGGTCGGGCACCGTGTTTGCATCAAGCCGGTGCTGCCGCTGCTAACTGACAACCACGCCTACTTCGTGCTGGCCGTCAGCCAGAACGGCGTCCGGCTCTATCGCGGCGACCGCTGGCAGCTCGAGCGATTGGCGGTCGACACCTTACCCGTCGGTTTGACCCAGGCGCTGAATTATCAGCCGCCGCAAGGCATGGTCCAAGTTCTGGGCGCCTCGGGCGGAGGTCGCGGCGACCAGGGAACCATGTACCACGGCCAAGGGGGCGAAGTCGATCGGCACAAGGACGAATTGCGGACCTGGTTCCGGATGATCAATGGCGCTCTGCACGATTACCTGGGAAGCGAGCGTGCTCCGCTATTGTTCGCAGGGGTCCAGTACCTGTTCCCGATCTATCAAGACGTCAACACCTATCCGCAACTGTTCGGCTTGCCAGTGCATGGCAGCCCCGAGCATTGGAGCGACGCCGAGTTGCATCGCCGGGTGGTCGAGATGCTCGCGCCCGTCTGGCGGCAGGCCGCCAAGAACGGTCGTGAGCGGATTGAGGAACATTTGGGCACGGCGCGCGTGTCGGCTTCGATCGAGAACATCTTGAGCGCGGCGTTTGCCGGAGCGGTTGATACCGTGTTTGTCGATCGCGATGACGCGCTGTGGGGCAAGTTCAATTCTGGGACTGGCTCGGTCGAGTTGACTGATGAAACGACGCCGGGCGCGGAAGATTTGTTCGACTTGGCGGCTTATCAGACCTTGAAGCACCGTGGCAGCGCTTTCGCCGTGGCCGGCGACACCATTCCGGCCGGCATCGGCGTCGCGGCCTTCTATCGCTACGAACTGCCAGCGGCCGCTCCCAGCAAATGCCCCTGATTACTCATCCACGTGAAGGAGCCGATCATGCCAGCCTCCACCCACCAACAGATGCACAGCGAACACCGGCAATGGATCGCCGAGAACAATGCTTGGCATGACAACCTGCGCGTCTGGCAACACGAACTCGCCGAGATCCTCGGGTCGCAAACCATATTCGCCAGCGCGCTCAAGGCCCACTTGGAAGCCTTGCAAAGCCACGCCGGCGCGATTCGTGCCTATGAGCAGGAACTCGACAAGCACGAGCACACCATCGCCTCGGAAGAGAAAAATGGCCAGGCCGCCAAGTGCAATGCGGGCTGCGCGAACCATACCGAGGAGCAGACTCGCCACCGACAACAGAGCGAAGCCCACCGACGCATCAAGCGGCATCATCAAGCGGTCGTCACTCACTGGAACAGTCTGTGGAAGCAGTTACAGCGGACGGATTAATCGCAATGAAGTTCTTGGTTATAATGCCTAGTTAAGTAAGTTTGATGATGGGAGAAGTTGTCACCGCCATCGAGGCCGTCGACGCGAAATGGTTCGGTCGACAGGGCGCGGCTTCCAGGCGAGCGGAACGAGTGACGCCGTGCCAATGACTGTTGACCAACCCGGGCGCAAATACATTGGCGTGGCCGTACTCGCGCTGGCGATGATTGCAGTCCATCTGGTGCTTCGCTTTGCCACCTCGGCGAGCGCTACCTGGGTGGACCTCCCCTTGTGGATGGCTCTGCTCGCGGGTGGCGCGCCAATCTTGTGGGATCTGGCCGTCAAGATTCGGGCCTTGGACTTCGGCGCCGATTTGCTGGCCGGTATCTCGATCGTCTCGGCGGCGATGTTGGGCGAGCACCTGGCCGGGGCGCTGGTCGTCCTGATGTTCTCGGGGGGCGAGTCGCTCGAAAGCTATGCCGTGTATAACGCATCGTCGGTGCTGGCGGCGCTGGCGCGGCGGATGCCTTCTCATGCCCACTGCCGCCGTGGCGAAGCCATCGCCGAGGTGCCGGTAGCCGAGGTGGCCGTCGGCGACCTGGTCGTCATCTTCCCGCACGAAGCCTGCCCGGCCGATGGCATCGTCGTCGAGGGGCACGGCACGATGGACGAGTCGTACCTGACTGGCGAACCTTACCAGATGTCCAAGGTTCCCGGCGCGGAGGTGCTTAGCGGGTCGATCAACGGTGCCTCGGCGCTGACGATTCGTACGACTCGCTTGGCCGTCGATTCGCGTTACGCGCGGATCATGCATGTCATGCAAGCCACGGCCCAGCATCAGCCGCGCATGCGCCGGCTGGGGGATCAACTCGGCACCTGGTACACGCCCCTGGCGCTGGCCTGGGCCGCAGTCGCCTGGCTGGCCAGCGGCGAGGCGAACCGGTTTCTGGCGGTGCTCGTCGTGGCGACCCCCTGCCCGTTGCTGATCGCGATTCCCGTGGCGATTCTCGGCGGGATTTCCCTGTCGGCTCGGCGGGGCATCATCATCAAGAACCCAGCGGCCTTTGAACAGCTTGGGCAATGCCGTACGGTGATCTTCGACAAGACGGGCACGCTCACCTATGGCCAGCCGCGACTGACTGAGCAACTTTGCCAGCCAGGTTTCGAGCCCCGGCAGGTTCTCGCACTGGCCGCGAGCCTGGAGCAGTATTCCAAGCATCCGCTGTCGGGCGCGATCCTGGCTGCTGCCGACAACGCTCATTTGCCCCGACATCCGGTGGCCGAGATCAGCGAACCGCCGGGGCGCGGTCTCACCGGCACAATCGCCGGCCAGCGCGTCGAGATCACCAGTCGCAAACACTTCCTCGCCAACCGTAACGACCAGACTCCCACGGAGCCATTGCCTCCCCAGATCGCCGGCATGGAATGCCTGGTCCTGGTCGATGGCCGATTGGCGGCCGCCTATCGCTTTCGCGACGAGCCGCGGGCCGACGGAGCGTCGTTCATTCATCACTTGGCCCCCAAGCATGGTATGACCCGCACGATGATCGTCTCCGGAGACCGCGATTCCGAGGTTCGTTACCTGGCCGAGCGGGTCGGCATCGACCATGTCTTCAGCAGCCAAAGTCCCGAAGACAAAGTGGCGATCGTCCGTCGCGAAACGGCGCAGGCCAAGACCTTGTTTCTGGGGGACGGCATCAACGACGCTCCGGCCTTGGTGGCCGCCACGGTGGGCATTGCGTTTGGCCAGTCGAATGAAGTGACCAGCGCCGCGGCCGATGCCGTCGTGCTGGACAGCTCGCTGTCGCGAGTCGACGAACTGCTGCACATTGCCGAGCGCATGCGGCGCATCGCCCTGCAAAGCGCCGTGGGAGGCATGGCCTTGAGTACGATTGGGATGGGCTTGGCCGCGGCGGGTGTGTTGGCTCCCGTTGCCGGCGCCGTGTTTCAAGAGCTGATTGATGTCTGGGCGGTGCTCAATGCGCTGCGCGCCGGCTGGTCCCCACGGGCGCTGATCGACTTTGAATGATCGATGGCGAGCAGAAGAGCGAATCATGAACCAAGACACTCTTGTCCGCTGGCTCAACACGCCGGCCGCCTATGCCGAGCGGCCGACATCGGTCGAGCATGTCGAGACGCACTTGTCCCACGTGTTCTTGACCGACCAGTTTGCGTACAAGCTGAAGAAGCCAGTCCGGTTTACGTTCGTCGACTTTAGCAACCCGGCCCGCCGCGAACAGGCTTGCCAGGACGAGGTGCGACTGAATCGCCGCCTGGCGCCGGACATCTATTTGGACGTGCTGCCGGTCACGCAACAGGCCGATGGCACGTATCAACTGGGGGGCGATGGACCACCGGTTGATTGGATCGTGCAGATGCGTCGCCTGCCGGCCGAGCGAATGCTCGACGTGGTGATTCGCGCCGGGCAGTTGACCGAGGCGCAGGTAACACAGCTCGCGCAATTCCTGACTCGGTTTTACCTGTCGGCCCCGCCAGTCGCGTTGCGGCCCAAGGATTATTTGACGCAGCTTGGCACGCACGTCGCGGGGAACTATCAAGCTTTGCTCGGCACTGGCCAGGAAGTCGGCGAAGCTTTGATTCGACGCGTTCACACGCCCCAGTACCGCCTGCTCCATAGTCGGCCGGAGCTATTCGCTGATCGCGTCCGCGCCGGTCGCGTGGTTGACGGGCATGGGGATCTGCGTCCCGAGCATATCTGCCTGCTCGATTCGCCGGTCGTGTTCGATTGCATCGAGTTCGACCCCCTGCTCCGCCAGGGAGACGTGGTCGACGAGCTTTGCTTTCTGGCGATGGAATGCGATCGACTTGGCGCATCACACGTTGGGAAAGCGGTCCTCGACAGCTACCTGACGCAAAGTCACGACGCGCCACCCGACAAGTTGACTGCGTTCCACAAAAGCTACCGCGCTTGTGTGCGCGCCAAAGTGGCGGCCTTGCGCGGCGCGCAGCTTGTCGGCGAATCGCGAGCGGCGGCTATCAGCGAAGCGCGTGAGTACCTGACGCTGGCCGATCGGTACCAGCGTGCGGCGGATGCAAGGCCGCTATTGCTACTGGTGACTGGCCTGATGGGCTCGGGCAAGTCGACGCTGGCCAAAACGCTGTCCGACCAACTGGCGGCGGTCATGTTGCGAACCGACGTGATTCGCGACCGCTGGACTGGCAAATCGTCGACGCCCGAGCCGTTCGACCAGGGGCGCTATCGACCCGATGCGCGCCAGCAAGTGTACGAGGAACTGCTCCGTGAGGCGGACACCTGGCTCGAGCAAGGGGTCTCGGTGGCGCTCGATGGGACATTTGGCCAGCAGGCGTGGCGCGAAGCCGCCAAAAAGCTAGGCCAACGCCGCGATGCCGATGTGCTGTTGATCGAGTGCCGCTGTCCGCGCGACGTGGCTTTGGCTCGAATTCATACCCGGCTACAGCAAGACGCGGCCGACGCCTCGGAAGCGCGTCCCGAACTCTACGAGCAGCAAAGCGCCGAGTACGAATCCCCCTCGGCCGCCGAGTCGCCCTGCCTCGTCAATACCGTCGAACCGTTGACTCAGCAGGCGGCGGCCGCCTATCAATCGCTCGCTTTGCTATCCTAACACTGACGAGGGAGCAATTATCGCGACGGCGACCTGCATTCTGGCCAACGGCCGGCTAGTGATTGCCGTTGCCGCTGACGAATTCGGTCATCGCCCGCATGTAGTTGGCCCGTTCAAAGACCGACGGGTCGGGGGCGTTGATCTGGCTGAGGCAGCCTTTTAACTGGGCGACCGAGTGGTATTCGCCGGCGTCGAGCCAGCACTCGAATTCCTTGAGCAACGTGGCGATCACATCGATCCCATTGCGATACAAGACCGAAGCGATCATCGCCACATCGGCGCCGGCCACCAGCGCCTTAATCAAGCCGTCGACGTAATGCACTCCACCGGTCGCGGCCAACGAGATGTCGAGTTGGCCACGCAGGATGGCGATCCACCGCAACGCCGGTCGCAACTCGTCGGGCGTGCTCAGGGTCAGGTGCGGCCAGACTCGCATCGCGTCGACGTTGACGTCGGGTTGCATGAAGCGGTTGAACATCACCATCCCCTTGGCGCCGGCCTGGGCAAAGCGATGCGCCAAGTTCGACAGCGCGGTGTAGTAAGGTCCGATCTTCACCGCGACCGGAATCTTAACCTTGCCGCACACTTCGGCCACCAGGTCGACATATTGATCTTCGATTTGCGCCGCGGTTACTTGAGGATCGCAGATCACCGAATACATGTTCATTTCCAGCGCGTCGGCCCCCGCTTCCTCCAGCAGTTGCGCATGGCGCAGCCAAGCTCCTTTGGTGGTTCCGTTCAAGCTGGCCATGACCGGAATCGACAGCCGGCTCTTGGCCTGCGTCAACAACTCAACCAGGGCCTTGGGGCCATGATTGTACTGGGACATCTGGTGAAAGGCCGTCAGCGCGTGCCCGGCGACGTGGGGCTGGAACGCCTCGGGATGCTTGGCCTTGAAGGCCGGCAAGTCGATCTGCTCCTCGAACAACGAGGGCAGGACCACCGCGGCCACGCCATTGGCTTCGAGCCGTCGCAGCACGTCCAACTCGCCGGTCAGCGGAGACGACGACGCGATCAACGGATTGCGCAGCTTCAGGCCCAAGTAATTGGTGCTGAGATCTCGTGTCATGGCGTTATCCCGTCCTTTTTTGGCGCCGATTGGCGCGATCCGACCCGCGGCGCCCGGCGACTCATGCCTTGATCGAGTACACCGGCTTCTGGTTCAAGCGGGCGTGCAGTTCGCTCAGCCGCGAGATGCATTCGGGCAGCTTGGTGGGCTTGAGCAGCGGGCGATTGTGCTGTTCGACGTGGGACGTCAGACGTTCCAGTTCCGTGGCCTGCAGCGCCAGCACTTCGAACAGATCGTTCAGCAACCCGGCCAGCGCGCGCGGATTGGCACATACACATTCCGCAGCTGCGGGTTTGACATCGGATGTCGTGCTCATGATTGCTTCCTTTTGGGGGTGTTGTTAACTCTCCTGGCAAACCCAAGGGAACCTAATGCAATTCAAGTGCCGCGCTCGCGCGCGCTGGTGGCACACCGACGAAGTGCGAGGATTCGTCCAGTTTTTGCGTCGCTGGCACCTTGCGAACCGCACGGCGATTAACCGAAAATGTGCGGAGCCGCACGCCGTGGGTCGCCAGAGCACGGACGCGCGGTTCGATCCAATCAAAATAAACTGACTGCCGCCAGGTAGGCGGACGTGGGGAGCAATGTCCGAAGCTATTGATCTGTTGGTTGTCGATGATGACGCCGAGTTCCGTTCGGTAATGGCCAAACGGCTGGCCAAACGCGGCTACCAGGTCCAGGAAGCCGGCGACGGCCTCGACGCCCTGGAACTGGCTCACCGCCGCGAGTTCGACGTGGCCATCGTCGATATGAACATGCCTCAACTCTCGGGGCTCGAACTGATAGGGCAGCTACGCGCTTTGCAGCCCGAGTGCGAAGTCATCGTGCTGACCGGCGAAGCCAGCGTCGAGAATTGCGTCCAGGCGATGAAAGCCGGCGCGTATTACTATCTGCGCAAGCCGTCGTCGCTGGCCGAACTTGAAGCACTGGTCGAGAAAGCGACCAACCGGCGCCACCTGGTCAAGGAGAACCAGCAGCTCAAGCACTTGCTGAACCAACGTCCCGGCAAGTGCGAGATGATCGGCGAATCGTCCGCGATCAAAGAGGTCTGGCGGCTGATCGAGCGCGCCGGCCCGACCGACAAGGCGATTCTGATTCAAGGAGAAAGCGGCACGGGCAAGGAGTTGGTCGCCGCCGCCCTGCACCGCACGAGCGCGCGGGCCGATCGGCCGCTGGTGACAATCAACTGTGCCGCCTTGCCCGAGACGTTGCTGGAAAGCGAACTCTTCGGCCACGAGAAGGGAGCCTTTACCGGCGCGGTCAACGCCAAGCCAGGGTTCTTCGAGGTAGCCGACGGGGGCACGTTGTTCATCGACGAGATCGGCGAGATGCCGCCGGCGCTGCAGGCCAAGCTGTTGCGCGTGCTGGAAGACGGCTCGATGCGCCGCATTGGCTCGGTCAAGGAACGTCGCGTCAGCGTGCGCCTGTTGGCTGCCACGAATCGCGACATGGCCGCCGAGGTAAAGGCTGGTCGGTTCCGCGAAGACCTGTACTACCGCATCAACGTCATGTCGTTGAACCTGCCGCCGCTGCGCCATCGGGTCGGCGACATCCCGTTGTTGGTCAAACACTTTGTCGGCGCCGACTGGACGATCGAGCCCGAGGCGCTGAAGGCCCTGGAGCGCCACCCTTGGCCGGGGAACATCCGCCAGTTGATCAACGCCATCGAACGAGCCAAGATCCTGGCCGACGACTGGCAGATCACACTCAAGGACTTGCCGGACGAAGTCGCCGACAACAAGGACAGCCCCTCGGTGACGGGCGTCGACGACCTGGGAGAAGTCGAGCGGTCGCACGTGCTCGAAGTGCTGAAACGCGAACGCGGTAACAAGGCTCGCACGGCCCGAGCGCTGAGGCTGAATCGTCGCAGCTTGTATCGGCTGTTGGAAAAGTACGGGCTGCACGTGACCGAGCAATTGCCCGTCGAGAAGAGCGGCTAACTCCGCGGCGCGCCGCCAATCAGCAGTGGACTACCGCGGCGGGAACCAGGCTTTCGCGGCTGGCTCGACCTTGACGAGCTCGCTAATCACCAACTCGGCAGTCCGCTCGGCGCCCATTTCGTTGAAGTGTGTGCCGTCAAACTTCCCAGGGCGCGTCGGGTGAGGCGGGCCAAACTTCTCGGCTTCGGCCGGCCCCAGCTGGTTCATCAATTCCAGGCTGCGCTGGTGCAGGTCGATCACCGGGACGTTCTTCTCGGCCGCGACGGCCTTCACGGCGTTGGCATAGGGGACGAGACTCGACTCGATCTTGCCCTCGGCATTGAACGTCCGCCGCACTACCGATGTGATCAGGATCGGCTTGGTGCCGATCGCTCGCGCTTCGTCGACATATTGCCGAAGGAAGTCGCGATAGGTCGTGGCTGGGTCGGTCTCGCGCTCGGGCCCCTTGCCGGGCTGGTCGTTGTGCCCGAATTGAATCAGCACGTAGTCGGGCTTTTGCTCGATGGCCTTCTTCCAAGTCCCCTCGTCGCGAAAGCTTTTCGAGCTGCGCCCGCCGCGGGCCAGGTTCACCCCTTCTGCCGACGGCCCCAAGTGTTTGATAAACGCGCCGCCCCAGCCAGCCGTGTCGGTCACGGTTGAATCGCCAACGAGAACGATATGCACCTTGCGCGCCGGCTCGTCCGCGATAACAGCGGTTGTGACGAGGATCGCGGGCAGGACCAACCAGGCAATTTTCATGAGCGTCTCCGCATCATTGAACGCAGGGAACTTACAACACCTTCAGTTCCCCCCACATCGAACTGGGAGGGTTACTTCAGCCGACCTTCACACGCCCACAGCCCGAGCGCCGGGTTGCTGATGTAATAGACGCGCTCACCATCGGGCAGGACGTTCCAACCATCGCGCAAGGTGCGAGGGTCGTAGCGGCGGCTCATCTCGGCCAGGTCGGCGTAGCGGTAGCCGACCCCTTCGATTTCCGCCGGCGTCAAATGGCCCGGACAATAGGTGATGGTGAAGCGCTGCTCGGACGAGCCATGAATCAGATGGGCCGCCGCCGACAGGTTCCCTTGCAGATCTTCGTTCTGTTCCATGAAGCTCAGGATTTCAGGCGTCGTTCGATAGCCGTACTTGCGGATCAGCTTGTCGATTTGCGGATCCTCGCCAAACGTCTTCACGCCCGGCGCCAGGACGATCAGTTCGCCCCGATCGGCGATCGCCATCCTGGTGCGATAGATCGACTTGTTTCCCAGCCAGGTGCTGTGGAACTCCTCCTCGTCCAGATAAACGACGACCTTGGGCAGCTCTTCCTGCAAGATGGTGAAGTTCACGCGGATCGACAGTTCGCTGGCCCGCTCAAAGCATTCATAGTCGTCGCCAATGAACAGGCCGCGCGTTACCAACTCCCCCCGGTCGTTCACCCCCACCACGGTCTGGACGAACAACAGCGGCAAGTGCCGGCAGAAATGATCCTGGGCATAGTTCAAGATGCGGCGGAGCGGCGTATCGGCCCGCCCCATCATCCGTTCCATGCCGTAGGCCGCGCCGAGGAAATGGCTTTCGTTAATTCCCGCCGAGCCCCCCGTGCCGACGAACAAGTTCTTGTTGTAATTGGCCATGCCAATCACTTCGTGCGGCACGACCTGACCGATGGAAAGAATCAGGTCATGCCCGCCGTGCCAGACCAGTTTGTTCAACTGGGCCGGCCACGACTTCTTCCAGATGCCGTCGGTCACCTCCGACACATACTCGGCCGGCACGGTGCCGACGGTCACCACGTCGTCGCGCCAGCGATGTTCGCGGAACAGCGACTTGGGGACGCCAGGAAACATCTTGTCGAGCTGCCAGTCGGGCATGGCAAAGTGCGTGCCCAAGGCCGGCATCACATCGACCAGCCGGTCGCCAAAGTATTCGTACGTCTGGCAGGTCAGCAGTCCGGCTCGGCTGTTGAAGCGAGTGAAATCGGGCGGAATCGCCAGCACCTTGCTCCGCGGCCCCAACTGCGTGAAGCAGTCGTGCAGCGCCTCGCGCAGCTGCTGCGGGCTGAGTTCGGTAGTCGGTGAGCCGGCGGCAAAGTAGAGTGCCATGCGACGATCGTCACGGGTGATGGATGGGCGGGCCGAGCTGGACCGGTCCATTATAGCAAACCGCCGGTGTCCGAAAGTCCTGGGCTATCGCACCGTCCTTACAGCCAGAATATTCGGACGAAACCAGCCCGGCTTGTCGTTACGGCTGGAGTAGCCAGTCAGTAGCCGCGGCTTGCTGCCGGGCAGGGTCGCCGGTGTACGGCGTCAGTTCGCTGAAATTGGCGTCGAATGTTTCCGGCGCGCTCCCCTCGCCAGCAATCCACAACGCGTGTGGCGCGTTCAACGCCATCAGGCCAGGCACGTCCAAGTACTTGGCCCCGCCGGGCAGGAACATCGGATCGCGATAATCGAGCAACTTGCCGAAGCGAAAGCCTTGGGTATCAACCGCGACTCGATCGACCGCCTTGTCGGCCAGCGCTCCCGCGGCCAGTGCGATCGGGCCGGTGCTTCCCCAGCCAGCGACTGCCACGCTGGTCGGCTGCGGGTGGTGCTCGAACTTGGCATTGCGCAAGAAGGTGACCAAGGTCAGCACGTCGTGCGTGCGCTGGGCGAACAGCGCGTGGTTGTAGCCATAGGTATAGCCGGCGAACTCGCGAGGATTGGCGACAACGCGATTCTGTTTGGCGGCGTCGCTCCCCTGGAACAACAGATCGGCCGTCAGGACGGTCGTTCCCGCTTGCACCAGCCGGGCAACTCGTTCGCTGCTGGCCGCACTCTGTCCCTGGTCGTCGAGCCAGACCACCACGCGACCATTCCACTGCTTGGGATAGAGCCATGTGACGCGGACTTCCTCGCCACAGGTCTTGTTGCGCAGCAGTCCCTTCATTTCCAGGTAACCGCCGCGGTCCTCTTTCTCCTGCAAATCCCAGGCAACGTCGCCGGCCTGGGCATAAGTGCGGCCGATCAACGCTTCGACCCCCGGACGAATCACTTTTTGCAAGCCACCGCCGGCCGCGACAGCCGCGCGGAGTTGCTGATCGGCATCGTTGGTAAGCCAGGCCAGCAGCTTGCGCTCGAACTCGGGATCGCCCGCCTTGGGGGCCGGATGGTCGGCATCCCAAACCGACAACTGCTCGCGCGACAACGGCTCGAAGTCGCGCTCGATCACCGGCGATGGCAGCCCCAGCCGGAAATACTTGTTCAAGAACGTGTAAAACGCCGAGCGCGTGACCGCGTTGTAGTTGTGCTGAAAGTGCTCGCCGCGCAGCAAGAATACGTCGCTCGGCTTGCCGTACAGCGCGTACAGCTTCTGCAAATCGGGAAAGCCCTTGGTGGCCATCTCCTTGGTCCAATCGTTGGCCGTGTTCATGCCCAGCGGCTTGGGCGCGAACAGGGCGGCGAACTCGACATTGCCGGTATTCACGCGCAGCAAGCTGGCATTCTCGCAAGTGCAACCACCCTGCATCGCGGTGCTGACCATCACGACGGGAAACGACAACTTGATCCGCTCGTCAACCGCCGACAGCAACATCGTCTGCGTGCCGCCGCCGCTTTCGCCGGTGACCGCCACGCGCTCGGGATCGACCTCGGGCAAGCTCAGCAAGAAGTCAACGCCGCGAACTGCATTCAGCAGTTGCAAACCCAGGATGTTCTGGCAATGCGCCTCGGCTTGCGGACTGTACAGGCCCCAGTTCTTGGTGGTATTCATCTCGGGGCGCTGCTTGGCGAAGGTGTGGACCACTTCGCGCGGCAACTGTACCGAGTCGGAATCGCTCAGCATGTCCCATTGCCAGACGACGCAGCCCATTCGCGCCAGCTGCACGCAGCGGGCCTGATAGATCGACAGCCCGCCGCTCTCGAACCGCTCGGCCCCTTCGGCAATTTGTTGGCGCGTCCGCTCGGGCGTGGCCGGTTGCAGCCGCGCATCTTTGGCGTGTCCGTGCGCCGACAGGACTCCCGGGACTTTCCCCTGGGCGTTCTTGGGGCGGTACAAGCTGCCGGTGACATAGAACCCAGGCACGCTCTCGAAGTAGACCTTCTCGACGGTGTACTCGCCGCGATCGATCTTACCGTGGATCACGGCGTTCAGCGGCGTCTTGGTCGGCATGGGCCACAGGCCGGCCGAGACCAGAATCTGGCGCCGAACGAAATCGCGACGGGTGTTCCACGCATCGAGCGAGGCCGGCGCCTGGAACGGAAAGTAACCGTTCAAATCCTTGGGCGCTTGCAGCCGAACGTCCTCGGCTCGCGCCGCCAGCGTGCCGACCAACAACACCGCCAGAATTGAAAGCGTGTACTTCATGATCGCCTGCTTGCCGTGAAAGGACATGGTGGGAGGGTAAGGTGGCGGGTACGCCGAGCAATTTGGTTGTTCGCATCGGGCTCACGCATTACGATAAGTGCATCCACTTCGCAGTGCAACGCAATTCCCGCCCCCTGCCCCACCACGACTTGGGACGCCATCGATGAGCACCAACCAGCTTTCCCGGCGACATTGGATTCAACAAACGGTCGGCGCTGGCGCGGCGCTGTGGCTGCCGGCCTGGGCCTATGGCGCCACCGACGGGCTGAAGATCGCCACCTTCCGGGCCGACGTTACGCCGCCGGAGGGTCATCCCTTGTGCGGCGGTTGGATCACGCCGGTCAAGACCGTGGCCGATGGCTTGGAGGCGATCGGCCTGGTGATTGTCGGCGCGGGAAGCCCGATCGTCCTCTGCGCGGTCGACTGGACCGGCATCTTGAACCGAGCCCACATCGAATGGCGCGCCGCGCTGGCCAAAGCGGCCGGCACCTCGCCCGAGCGCGTGGCGGTGCAATGCGTCCATCAACACGACGCGCCGTTTGTCTGCCTGGACACCGAGAAGTTGCTCGCGGCGCAACACGCCGGGTTGACCTGTGTGAACGTCCCTTACTTCCAGCAGTGCATTGAACGGCTGCAAGCGGCCATTCGCGAAGCACTCCTCAACGCCCGGCCGCTGACGCAGGTGGCCACCGGCCAAGCCCGTGTCGAGCGCGTGGCCGGAAACCGCCGCCTGGACCTGGGGCCCGATGGGCGTGTGCGCAAGATGCGCGGCAGCGCCTGTAAAGATCCCGAGCTGATTGCGCTGCCCGAAGGAGTGATCGATCCCATGTTGAAGACGGTGGCGTTCTATAGCGGTGACGAGAAGGTGGCTTGCTGCCACTACTATGCCACGCACCCGATGAGCTATTACGGACGTGGCGAAGTGAGCAGCGACTTTCCCGGCCTGGCCCGCAAGCGCCGGCAGAAAGAGTCGCCCAACTGCACGCAGATTTACTTTACCGGCGCGGCCGGCAACATTGCCGCCGGCAAGTACAACGACGGATCGCCCGAGGCCCGGGTGGCGCTGACCGAGCGGATGTACAACGCCATGGTCGCCGCCGAGCGCGGCTTGACGCCCCAGGCGATTCGTCAGATGTCCTGGACCACGCACGACATTCTTCCCGAAGTGAACCCGGCCTTCACCAAGGAAGGTGAGCTGGCCATGCTGGTGAACGGGAAGAACATTCCGGCCAATCGTATTCGGCCGGCCATGCGCGCCAGTTGGATCGAACGCCTGGCTGCGCGGACGCCGATCATTCTCAGCGCGCTGCATGTCAACGACGCCACGCTGCTCCACTTGCCGGCCGAGTCGTTCGTCGAGTACCAACTGCGCGCGCAAAGCCTCGCCCCCTCGCGCTTCGTCGCCACGGCGGCCTACGGAGACGGCGGCGCGTGGTACATTCCGACCAAGGAAGCCTATCCGCAAGGGGGCTACGAAGTGAGCGTGGCGAACTGCTCGCCCAATGTCGACGCGCTGCTGACCGCGGGCATCACGGCGCTGCTGAAGCAGACCTGACCTTGAATCGGGCGTGACAGCCTAGTGCTCTGTCAAACTAAGA